>JAYTOH010000056.1:0-1474 GCA_043747895.1 Amoebophilaceae bacterium | reverse complement strand
GGTAACGTCCAAAACTGCATAGCAACATGCTATCAAGAAAAGCTATGGACGGTAGAAAATCCATTAAAGGATTTGGCCATAGTAAGTTGGGCACAGCTGCAAGATGGCAGCATTGTCTTTAGCAACGTTGTGTCTGTTGCTGTTTAAGAAAAAACAACTCCACTGCCAGCGCTTCCTACACAAGAGCCCCCGCTGAGAGAGGGTCAAGAGCAAGCAGAAGACGCAATAGATAAGCTCCCTACAGAGATGTCTCCTACAACCAAAAAGAAACGATTTGGCTGGTTCTAAGTGAACGACAAAGCGTGTAAAGCAGAGCAGGTCCGGTTTTCAGCACGACCAGATAAAAACCCGTAACTTCATTCCGATCGAGTATAGCATTGTGTAGGTTCTTTCCAAGAAAAACTGGTCGATTTTTTGTATAATTCAAAATTTGTGCCTAATATTGTATTATTTTCAATTCCATAATTATTTTTAAGTATGAAGAGAACGTTTCAGCCTTCCTTGCGAAAGAGAAGCAACAAGCACGGGTTTCGAGAGCGTATGGCAACCGCAAACGGTCGGTCCGTATTGGCAAGAAGAAGAGCAAAAGGGAGAAGTAAGCTAAGCGTATCGGATGAGCCAAGGCACAAACGGTAATATGCTTTATTGATATTCAGTCGTTGTTTGTAGATACAAAGAAATTCCCCAAAGCGTTAAAATTAGTTGATGGCAAAGCAATAGCGATGCTCTTTCAACAAGGGAAAAGGTTGAAAGTATTCCCTTTTAATGTTTTTTACTTGCACAAAAAGGGAGAAGAGCTAAAGTACAACAAAGTACTTTTTTCAGTTTCCAAGAAAAAAATACGCTCTGCTGTACAACGTAATAAAGTTAAACGATTGTGTCGGGAAGCCTATCGTTTATACAAACACATCCTAAACAAGTCCGCTAATGAGACGCAACCAACAGCTGCTTTTTTGATAGGATATGTGTATATTGGAAGTCCTCATGATGTTTGTTATGCTATTTGTAGCAAAGCTATGGCTGCCTCTTTGCAATACCTAAAAAAAAGGCTTCCCTTTAAGCAGCGCTCCGAACTTCCCAGGGTCTAAAACAAGCAGGCTGTTTGCAAGAGGACATGAAAAATGAGTTGCAATCTTTAAATATAGTGAGGCCGTTGCAATGGAAGGTTGCTCTGTCCAATGTAGCCGTGCTGCACGGCAAAGCACAACATACGCAGGCTCGGAGCTTGTGTAAGATAGTAATGCCCAAAGCGAATCATAGCAGGTTTCATTGCAACGGATTTCTAGGATAGGCATCCTATCAGCTTGCTCCTTTTTTTAGAGGAGGGTTATACCAAAAACCAATATGAAATTAGCCGTCATTGCATTGTTCTTGTTTTTATTGACGAATATATTAATTAGTGTATATGGGTCTAGGTGCACAGCTACATGGAAAACCCATACATTGGCATTAAGGCGTTTTAATACTTCAGCTA
>JAYTOH010000055.1:0-5556 GCA_043747895.1 Amoebophilaceae bacterium | reverse complement strand
CCGTGAATGTAATAGTTGTCCCATAGTTGTTGTCTGTATTGTGCTTGATTCATTTGAAAAATAAATATACCATTATTCTATGAGACTAAACAGCAAACAAGGACCGTGCCGTAGGGGTGCTATCGCGCATCTCCATTCTATAGCGTATAGCGTACAAAAACTATTTAGTATATTGCGGTTGCGTAGTAAGACTGTTGCAGCAGTGTGCCAAACAGCAAACGTATTTTTGGTAAAAAAGTTGATTGAGTCACACAAAATCTGCACTATGGGTCTATTGCCACATGATATCAAACGAACAGCTGCTTCACAAACACTTGCTTCTTCTAAAAGAGCGATGCCGGCGTGGGTACTTCTTTGCTCTTTTTTCTGGACGCAATGGGAAGTCTGTCGGGCAGAAACGTCCGCAGAAGGAGCCATTAACGATGCAGAGTTTGTTATTGAAAAACAAAAGAAAAACAATTTAAGTCAAGAGAAAAAACTTTTTTTTAAAGCACCTCTTCCTACCGTACCCATACACAAGGTGCCTTGGCAAACGATACAACCCGATGAAACCGGACTGGATTGCTTTGAACCAGCGCTGACATCGCTCCCCCCCTTTTATGCTTTAAGGGAAGAACGACTGCTCAAAACAGCACGCCATTGCGCTAGAATAGGCATCACCTCGCAATGGTTGCCCTATATACTGTGTCGTTTCCAAGACTTCCCTCTGGGAACAGGTATGGGATCTACGCATTTATCTTTGCTGCCCCCTACGATGGAGCAGCAGTGGAACTCAGGCAGCGCTTCTTGTACAACCATCCACCGCAACGCATCGTGGTTGTTTCGAACAAAGTTCGCGTACCAACAAGATAGGCACGCCTATTTAGACGTTGCCCCCCCTCCCAAACGTACGTTGCACCACATACGTGGGCGCTTTTTTGTGGAACAAGCAGACGACCATAGGGAGCAGCATGGAACGATTGGGTGCAACTCCCTGCATTACCAAAACCATGTGTTGTCGGAACAGCTCCTCCAACTGCAATACAAATGGATGAAACGTTACAACGGCTTTGCACTTCAAGCAGCTACATATTCTGATTTTGCTTATTATGAGAATGAAAAATTTGCAAAAAAACGCTTTATTGTATCTGCTAAGCCTGGAATTCGCATGGATTTTTTGCAATCCATGCAAGTCAAAGTGGGTACGACAATAGCCTACCACAACGATCCCATTCCAAACGCTGTGTCGCAGTGGCATGTTTATCCTTCGGTGAAGGTAAGCAGTAGGATCGCGCATTGGCTACATCCCTATCTGCGCCTAGCCGGGATAGGTGGAGGGGGAAATGTGGTTCCATTGCATCTGTGTAAGACAGCAGCCAAGCACCCTTTTGTGGCCAAGAACGTTGCCTTATCGCACAAACACCAATACCTAACGTTACAAGGCGGCAACAAAGGAACCATAGGATCCATTGCGCATCAACTGAACATAGCGTATCGCCAATTTAGAAATGCAGCACGAAGGGTCTTTGCAGCAGACGGGACTACGTATACCCTGCTGTATCATACCAATCCGTGCAATACCTTAAAGACTACGTTTGTGTTGCACGGTACCTTGCCTGGTGTGAAGCTGGGGACAACTGCTAAGGTGACCTACTGTCACACTTTCAAAGATGCAGCAGCGCCCATGGGGTGGTATGCGAAACCGACCCTTAAAATCAAGCCAATGTTCCGCTATACTACATTGCAGCAAAAACTTTTCGTGACCGGAGGCTGCATATTCCGAAATGCCGCTCTGCTAAAAGATGCCTCTGGTATAGAAACCAACTTAAAACCAACAATTGGCATGCACGTAGGGGCAGATTATTTGCTTACGCCCCATTGGGCTGTTTTTCTAACAGTTGATAACCTATTGGACCAAAAAAATTGTTCTTACACACAACACCACGGAGTAGAACGCACCTTTTTGGGAGGCATACAGTATAGATGGTAATTTTATAGAAGAAGATCGCATGATGATGCACAAAATTACAGCGTTACGCGAGCAGTTGGACAACGCTACCATTACCGATGCGGCTTCATTAGAAGCGTTTCGATGTGCCTTTATTGGCAAAAAAGGTCCTCTTGCAGCTTTGTTTGAAGCCTTCAAGGCTGTTCCAGCTTCGGAAAAAAAAGAGCTTGGAGCTGCTTTAAATAGGTTAAAAAACGCTGCCGAAGAGAGGTTTAAACAGGCTGCCAAAACGCTGGACTTACAGGATGTATCCAAAACAAAACAAGAAGCAGCAGATGTGACGTTGCCCTCATTTGGTCCTTCTATAGGGAGTCTCCATCCACTGCGGATTGTCCAAAACAAGCTTGTTGCGTTGTTTGAACGCATTGGTTTTAACCTTACGGAAGGACCGGAAATTGTAGGAGATTGGCATAATTTTGGGGCATTGAACTTTGCTCAAAACCACCCTGCACGGGACATGCAGGATACCTTTTTCTTACAACGCAATCCGGATCAATTGTTGCGTACGCATACAACCTCTGTTCAGATTGCAACGTGTGCAAAAAAAGATCCACCCATTCGATCGATTTCGGTGGGACGTGTGTTTCGGAACGAAGCCATTTCTGCCCGTTCGCATTGTTTTTTTCACCAACTAGACGGCATGTATGTCCATACCGATGTAACCTTTAAAGCGTTAAAAGAAACCATTTATTATCTTGTAGAAGAGGTATTCGGAAAAGAGACAAATGTGCGTTTTAGGGCTTCTTATTTTCCGTTTACCGAACCAAGTGCAGAAGTAGATATAAGTTGCCAGCTGTGCCAAGGAAGCGAATGTTCCGTCTGCAAACAATCGGGTTGGGTAGAGATCCTGGGTGCGGGCATGATTGACCCAAACGTCTTGCAAAATTGCCAGATCGATCCCAAGCAATACAGTGGCTTTGCTTTTGGCATGGGCATAGAACGCATTGCCATGTTGCTCTACCGCATCGACGACTTGCGGTTGTTTTCTGAAAATCACCTTGATTTTTTGAGTCAATTTAAGGCTGCGCGTTGATCGTGTAAAGCGGCCGTACAGTTGATGCTGTACCCAACGATTGGTTGCCTAAGCAGCACAATGGGCACGCAATTGATTCTAGGAAAGTGCGTAAACACGAATAAGTATGGATACAAAAGAACGTTACCAAGCTTTTACGCACTATTTACAGACGGTACCAACACCGCTTCAAACAGAACTACGCTACAATAGCCCGTTTCAGTTGTTGGTAGCCGTGGTCTTAAGTGCCCAGTGTACAGACAAACGTGTAAATCTTTGTACCCCATCTCTTTTTGCCTCTTTTCCAACTGCGCGTGCGTTGGCAGAAGCATCTTTTGAAGACGTATTCAACCACATCAAAAGCATTAGTTACCCCAAGAACAAAACGAACTTTCTACTGGGCACAGCAGCACGGTTGGTCAACGAATTCCACGAGCATATTCCAAATTCTGTCACTGCCTTACAAACTTTTCCCGGTGTGGGTCGTAAAACGGCACATGTTATTGCCTCTATTTTGTACAACCAACCAACTCTGGCCGTAGATACACATGTGTTTAGAGTAGCCAAACGCATTGGCTTGGCCTCGGTTGGCTGTAAAACCCCACTCATGGTGGAGCGTGCGTTGATGGAGCAGCTCCCTTTGGAACAGGTACAACTCGCAAATCAATGGATTTTGCTGCATGGACGGTATATTTGCACGGCTCGAAAGCCCCAATGCATTGCCTGTCCTATAACACATTTTTGTGCTTATTTTAAAGAAAATCAAATACATCTTCTCTAACCCATCCCCTTGAAAAAACATAGTCAAGGGTATATCCATTGGAACCGTTGCTACAAAAAATTTTTAGCAGGACATTTTTTGAAAAACTGTTTACAACTACGTACCTTAGTAAAAAGAAGTCTGGTAGCGACCGTTGCAATGGAAGGTTGTATCGGTTCAAGTTGTAATATTTCTGCACGGAAATGCCGCAACATATGCAGAGGCCAGGATTTGCGTACAAGAACGAACGCCAAAGCGAACCAACGGCCTCTAATAGGGTTACAAATTACTGCACCAATACACGGCAAATAAATATGTTTGAATTCGTTCGTTTTACAATGAAATTCCGTTGTTGGAATAAAAAAAAAGTACAGCGCTTCTTGCAGCACTTTTTATATGGATGCTATGGATCCTTACTTACAATGGGAATATGTGTTCCTCCAATACATGCAGCGTCTACGCAAGACCACGCGAATGATTTTTTAATGGAACATGTAACAGATGCCCACAGTTGGCACTTTGCCACCCTCAACAGCCATGTCGTTGTATTGCCTCTACCCGTTATCCTTTATTCCTCAGACCGCGGTATAGAATGCTTTTCATCTGCACGTTTTCATGGCAAACAGCATGAGCCGGTTCCCTTTCGAGGATATATGCTGGTAGGTGAGAAAATTCGTTGCTTGGATCAAGGCCGGTCGGTTTGTGATTTTTCCATCACCAAAAATATAGCCGCCATGTTGGTAAGCTTGGTATGTCTGGTCGGCCTGGTACTTTGGATTACAAGAAGGTACCAACAATACTCCCTAGGGGCTCCAAAAGGTTTCTTTTCACTTATGGATTGGTTGATTTCATTTATCAAAAATGAAATTGCGCTTCCCAATATCGGTCAGAAACATTACGAACGTTTTTTGCCCTATTTGTTAACCATCTTTTTCTTTATATGGATCAACAATCTCCTAGGACTTTTACCAGGAGGAGCCAATGTTACCGGAAATATTTCAGTAGCGTTGGTGTTGGCAGGGTTTACCACGCTTGTTACTATTTTTTCTGGAAATAAGCACTATTGGATGCATATTTTTAATCCCCCTGGCATTCCCAAATGGTTGTTGCCGATACTCATACCCATAGAAATATTGGGCATCTTAACCCGGCTTTTCTCTTTAATGATCCGATTGTTCGCCAATATTACCGCAGGGCATATTATCTTATTAAGTATTATAGGACTCGTTTTTAGTACGAAGAACGTTTATGTGGGTTTTGGAATTAGTGTACCTTTTGGTACATTTATGTTTTTACTAAAACTATTGGCTGCTTTTTTACAAGCATATGTCTTTACCTTACTTTCTGCCATTTATTTTGGGCAGGCAGTAGCTGAAAGCAAGCACTAAGATAGATAGACTATCTAGGTAGACTTTTTATTTTTTAAACCATTTAAAATTCTGTTTCTATGGACTTAGATTTATCATACGCATATGCAGGAGCAAGTATTGGAGCAGGTATTATCGCATTGGGTGCGGGTATAGGCATTGGCAAAATTGGCAGTGCTGCTATGGAAGCAATGGGCAGGCAACCAGAGGCTAGTGCGAACATTCAAACCGCTATGATTATCTCTTGTGCGCTCATTGAAGGTGCTGCACTCTTTGCCGGGCTTGTTTGTTTGTTAACGGTTACTACAAGGTAATATATTGAAACACACGTTTGTGTTTAGTCTCATAGAATAATGGTATATTTATTTTTCAAATGAATCAAGCACAATACAGACAACAACTATGGGACAACTATTACATTCACGGGCCA
>JAYTOH010000054.1:0-6080 GCA_043747895.1 Amoebophilaceae bacterium | reverse complement strand
CCGTGAATGTAATAGTTGTCCCATAGTTGTTGTCTGTATTGTGCTTGATTCATTTGAAAAATAAATATACCATTATTCTCTGAGACTAAACAGCTAGTGCAGGATCTGGAGGTAGCAGTAGTGCAGGATCTGGGGATGAAGTTCTTGGAGTATCTGGGGATGGTAAGGAGGTATCTGAACTACGTACACTAAAAAAGGAGGATGTTCCATCATCTGAGGCACAACCACACACAGTACTAGAGATAGGTAGCAATATAGATACGATAACGCATCCAGACGTTTCGAAAAAGGTTTGTTTTTATTGTAAAAAACCAGAAATAAAAGAACGAGAAACCCTTAAGAGTTTATTTATGAAGTCTGTTGATTGGTTGGTAGTTTTTATTCTCCCCAGTGTTCCCTATCGACCGTTCATATGCCGTGAGTGCGAAGGAAAATCTTTCATAGTTTAGGCTCGATGATGTTTATGACGTATAAAGCGTTGGTTAGACACACATTCCGCATCTTTTGAAAACTCCTTCGCAGTTATTTTCAGCCGACATTCCGCACAAAATCCGTAAGAAATTGAAAACCAATTCTTTATTTTAGAAAAAATCACTCGAAGAAAATAATAAATATCTGAAAATAAATTAGTTATGATTTTTTGTGCGGAATGTCGGCAATATGCTTTAAGCTTTAATATTGTGGAAATAAAAGGATCCTACGCTTTAGTATAGCACACGCCATGCAAGAGAAAGGGCAACGCCAAGAAGAGCACCTATTGCTTGACCGATGCAAATGCAGCCAAAGCATAGCTTCTGGCTTTGGCATGGTCTACGATGGGTGCAGGGTACCCCTGAATGGCTGCAGCTGGAGACAACCAAGGAGTATGAATCCATGGATCTGGGATGTTTGCCAACGCTGGAAGATGCCGACGGATGTATAGCCCATGGGGATCAAATTTTTTGCTTTGGGTAATGGGATTAAAAATCCTAAAATAAGGTGCGGCATCGCACCCACAACCAGCTACCCATTGCCAATTAACGGTATTTATGGCCAAATCGGCATCCAACAACTGCTCCCAAAACCATTGCGCCCCTTCTCTCCAATGGATGAGTAGGTGCTTGGTAAGAAACGAAGCCACAACCATCCGCGCACGGTTGGGCATGCTGCCCGTTGCATATAAGTCACGCATCGCTGCATCGACGATGGGATAGCCCGTTTTACCTTCTTTCCAAGCTGCAAGCAGCGTTTCGTTGGAACTCCATGGAAAACGTTCAAAAACAGCCTGATAAGAATGTGCAGGTAAATCTGGATGATGGTAAAGCAAATAAGCGCTAAATTCTCTCCAACCCAGTTCGCGTACAAAAGCCGAACCATTTGTTTCCATTTGGTTTAATGCATGTACAACTTGCCGTGCAGAGAGGTTACCAAACCGCAAATAAGCAGAAAGCTCCGAGCCCCCAATCCGATCCAGAAAGTCCCGTTGTTGCGCATAATGGGCTGCTTTTTGGGCAACAAATTGCTTCAACTGGACTTGGCCCGCTTGTTCACCTGGCGTATGCAACAGCCCTACCAGTGCTTGGTGTTCTGAAAAAAAAGTAGTCGCACGTGTGAAAAGTTGTTCGTTGCAAAGCCTACTAGAAGTAGACCATAGAAAGTTCGGTTCTGGCAAAGGCACATCGCAATAAGATTGCTTCAAACAGTGCGTCCAAAATGGGCCAAATAGTTTGAAAGTGGTTCCTTGCTTGGTATAGAGATGTTGAGGAGGAAAAAGCAATCCCGCATCAAAAGAACGACATGCTATGGGCGCCGCTTCCCGCTTTAAACGTTCATCCAAAGAGCTGTTCCATGGATCGTAACACTTGTTCCAGTAGATGTTTCTGGCCTGTACGGACTTTGCTAAGCCTATTAAAATAGCGATTGGTTCTCCTGTGTCGATCCAGAGCGGAATACCGAAAGGCTGCAATGCAGCGTGCAATTCCATCAGACTTTGGCACACCCATTCCGTTTGCCTTGTATTCATCGGCCAAGGGTGGGTCGTGTCAAACACATAGACAACCACTGCCACATCGTGTGCAGCATGAAACAAAGCCGGATTATCCAAAATCCGCAAATCATTGCGCAACCAAACAAGCGTCTGCATAAAACAAGCGGGCACAGGCATACAAATACGAACATCCAACCCGCTCTATATGCATAGGGATGTAGGATCAAAACGATGCCTTTGCGCTAAGTTACGGGCAAATTTTGAAGGGTCCTACAATGATGTGCCAAAAAATTCTGACTCAAGAGCAACCTTAAAATTTTGCTTACTTGACAGTAGCAGTCACTTCCCCATGACCTGGGTAGACCACAAACAACATTGTCTGCTAAAGCAAATGGCTTGATTCGAATGCTTTGTATCAACAATTTTCCTTCAATGAGAACGTTTCAGAGCCCGGCAACAGACGCGCTCCATGAAATTCGTTTTACCTTTTAAGGTACTCCATATCTTTCACGGCAAAACATTAGCATAAAAAAATGAAAATCCGTAACTTGCATTCCGGCTCCGGGCCAAGTATTTTAGTGATTTGTCGGGTACCCACATATGCATTGAGGTTTTCAAGCCAACACCAATTTAATCCTCAAAGATCTGTATAAGGAATCCAAAAACCGTTGTGAAGCATAGCCATACAACGCGTACAAACAGAAAGATAGATTATGTACCACTTAAGTGAACAAGAACGCATTCGCATTCAGAAAAAAGAAGCTATAGAAGCAATGGGCATTGACCCCTACCCCGCTTCTGTGGGTTCGAATCACACGCGAGCAGCCGCTGTCCTCGCGGGATATACAGAAGCAACCAAAGAAGCATACAACAACATTTCCTTAGTAGGTCGCATTATGAGCCGTAGAATCATGGGAGCAGCCTCCTTTGTGGAGTTGGAAGATGCCACCGGACGTATTCAACTTTATGTACAACGCGATTCGATCTGTCCAAGCACAGACAAAGACCTATACAATCTCTTATTTAAAAAATTATTGGATCTGGGCGACATCATTGAAGTACACGGCTTTGTGTTTACCACCAAAGTGGGTGTCACAGCCGTGCACATAACCCAGTTGCGCCTCCTAACCAAGGCACTGGCACCATTGCCTATTGTAAAAGAAGTCACTACGGAATCAGGTACTCAGACCTATGATGCCTTTACAGATCCGGAACAACGGTACCGACAACGGTACGTTGACCTATTGGTAAACCCCAGCGTACGCAACGTATTTGAGCAACGCGCCAAGCTGATCCATACCCTGAAAGTTTCTTTGAATGCCCAGGGCTATTTGGAAGTAGAAACGCCTATTTTACAGCCAATTTATGGTGGCGCTTCGGCCCGTCCTTTTGTGACCCACCACCATGCGCTAGACATGCCTTTGTATTTGCGTATTTCCAATGAACTGTACTTGAAACGGTTGATTGTAGGTGGATACGAAGGCGTATACGAATTTTCTAAAGATTTTAGAAACGAAGGCATGTCGCGCTTCCACAACCCAGAGTTTACGCAAGTAGAGTTTTACGTAGCCTACAAAGAGTATACCTGGATGATGGATTATGTTGAGCAGTTGATCGAAACAGTTGCCTTGGCATTGCATGGAACGACTGCCGTACCAGTAGGAACGCATTCCATTGATTTTAAACGTCCATGGAAGCGTTTTACCATGTTTGAAGCCATTCAACAGTTTACTGGTTATGACGTCTCCGGAATGGACGAGGCAGCTCTACGAACCGTAGCTCAAGCATTGAAGATTCCCGTAGAAGGCACCATGGCCAAAGGAAAAATCATAGATGAGATTTTTGGGACAATGTGCGAACCCTATCTCATTCAACCTACATTTGTTACAGACTATCCAGTAGAAATGTCACCATTGGCTAAGCGCCACCGAAGCAATCCAATGCTAACGGAACGCTTTGAAGTCATCTGCAATGGCAAGGAAATTTGCAATGGATTCTCTGAGTTAAACGATCCCATCGATCAACAAAAACGGTTGGAAGAACAACGTGCGTTGGGCGAACGGGGCGACGAAGAAGCCATGCCAGTAGACCATGACTTCATACGTGCATTGCGGTATGGCATGCCGCCAACGGTAGGAGTTGGCATTGGCATTGATCGATTGACTATGATCATGACCAATTCCAACTCCATCCAAGATGTATTGTTTTTTCCACAAATGCGCCCTGAAAAGGAATAACATGCATTTATTACACCCTTTTGACCCAAACTAGTATGCGAAAATCATTTAAGATCCTCTTGATAGGATTGTTTTTAGGGCTTAATATCAAACTTTTATATGTAATACAAGAAAAATTTAGGGCTCCCAAAGAGCTGAACATACCTATAGCAGAACATGTAGGCAACTTAGACCCAGCGGTGAACGATGCTCATCGCGCTACAGAATTATTGTCAAAAGTATATGAAGGGCTGCTCGAGTATCATTACCTTAAGCGTCCGTACGAATTGATTCCCAACTTAGCAGCTGAAATGCCCACCGTTTCGGAAGATGGACGAACCTATACCTTTTTGATTCAAAAGGGCATTTATTTCCAAAACAATCCTTGCTTCCCAAATGGCAAAGGACGAGAACTCGTAGCGGAAGACGTTGTATACAGTTTCAAACGCATTGCCGATCCTGTTATACAATCCCCTTATTTTGAAGCACTTCAAGAACTGATCCACGGATTTACCCCATTTCACCAACACCTTAAACAACATCCAGGGGCATATGATGTAGGGATTGCGGGCATCTGTGCATTGGATCGGTATACGGTGCAGTTTACCTTAACAAAACCATTTCCATTATTTTTGCATTGCCTGGCTAGCTCGTATGCCAGTGTAGTGCCAAAAGAGGCAGTAGGCCATTATGGTGCACGTTTTATGAACCACCCAGTCGGAACCGGTCCGTTTACCTTAGATGCGTTTGATCCTCAACAAACGAAATTGGTTTTTTTCAAAAATCCAACCTTCCGAGCCAAGTATTATCCTACAGAAGCATCCCCTAGTTTTCAGCACTTATTGGATACAGGTGGAAAAAAGTTACCTTTGGTAGACAAACTGGTATACCACATTTTGGCAGAAGACCAGCCTAGGTTCTTGCAGTTCAAACGCAAAAAACTGGATGTGCTGGAAGTAGAGTCTGCTTACCTCCCACAGGTTTATGAACAGGGAATTTTCTCGAGTAAGCTCCAAAAGGAAGGCATACAGTTGCTGGAAGTGCCTAGGGTTTCGTTCACCTTTTTTGGCTTTAATTGTGATAAAAAGCCACTTGACAACCAAAAGGTACGACAAGCCATGTCGCTCGCATTTGATGGAAAAACCTGTAACAAACTTTTTGAAAGCAATTTAGGTACACTATCGCATTCTTTTATACCTTCTTTGTTAAAAGGATACGACAAAAACTTTTACAGCACCTATATTGGATACGACCTAGGCAGGGCCCGTCAGCTTTTAGCAGAAGCGGGATATCCAGAAGGCAAAGGACTCCCGATACTGAAACTATACACTACTGCACATACGACACGCAAGACCCAAGCCGAGTTTTTTGCCAAATGTATGGCACAAGTTGGTATTAAAATAAAACTGAAAACCATGCTATTTCCCGAACTGCTGAAAAAGATCCGTCAAGGAAAGTGTATGGTGACCCTAATGAGCTTTATGGCCGATGTGCCAGACGCCGAGAGCATTCTTAAAATTTTTCGGTATAAGGATTGGTGCCCAAGCATTGTATTAACCGATGCGCTATATAACGACTTATACGAACAAGCGGTTGCCCTTCCAGATGTTCCAGAAAAAACTGCCTTGTATGAAAAATTAAACGAACGGATCTCCGAACTTGTACCAGCGATTCTGATACCACTTAGCAATCAGCAATTTTTAGTACACAAACGCGTTAAGAATTATTGTATTTCTCCATACCATCCTTGCAAAGAACTTTATTTGGATGTGGAAAATACATAGAACTACTCTTCCAACCGACATTCCGCACAAAAAAATAATAATTGATTGATTTGCAGATATTTATTGTTTTTCGTCGAGTGATTTTTTCTAAAATAAAGCATTGGTCGTCAATTG
>JAYTOH010000053.1:0-2767 GCA_043747895.1 Amoebophilaceae bacterium | reverse complement strand
TCGGAAGAAAAACCAGCTCCATACCAATACCGCAAGGTTATGCCTCCGGTAGGCAGCATAAAATCCATGCAATAGAACTGTCCCCATCCCTTTTTAAATGGCCGATCGATTTGTTTTGCGTACGTATTGCACAAGACATACCCAGAGCAGTCCAGCTGTTTCAAAAAAAGTATGGGCTGCATAAAGGAACATGCCATACCCATAGCGCCACAAAACAAACTAAAGTCCTGGACCGCAATGCCTTGTCCTCCTACGTGGTAAATGCCTACCTGCAAAGGAAATGTATAGCAAGTGGACCCTTCTGCATGGGAAAATCGGTACGCTGTCGTTACGTGAACTGTAAATCGTTCGGGCTGGTTTTTCTTCCTAGAGAGCAGGCTCAACCAATCTACCCATCCCATTGCATATCCCTTGTGTCCCACTAATTTGACATGAAGTCCTTCTATAAACGGCCGAACCATTGGTCGCGTTGGGTCTAAAAGGGGTTCTATAAAATGGAGTGGATGTTCTTGAAAACCAAAAATACCCAGCACAATTTTTCCGTTTTGGGTATGGTAACTGGTCGAGCAAGAAGGTCGAAAGCCGCTCCATGGATTGGGCTGACCGAAATGGTGTTGCCAAATTAATCCCGTTTTTATGGCAATCTGTTTGGCAAACAAAAAAGAAAGGGAAGGCAGTAGGTGGAAGCCAAAGAGGGTTTCTCCTTCTAGGATTTTATTGAAATACTCTATGTTGTACAAAAAACTCTGTGTGTGGATTGTGCCGGATAATATGGTTTTATTTTCCTCTGTAAGCGGCATTTTTTGGGGGAGTGGTGCTGCTATACCAGAGGCTAGAATCTCTGTAGGGAGCAAAGCAAAAGAAACAAAAAGAACACCCAACGCACAAAAGAAAGCGGTAGGGCGCATGTCATCTGGTATCTTCTGTTCCACAGCTTCGAATGTTTTTGAGTAATGGGGCTGCTTCTATGGGTTCGTCTTGGTCTCGTAGAGGTGGTGCATTTTGCAAGAGATCTGTTAGATTCGGAGACCCTGCATTGACCTATGCCGTAACCCAAAAACGACCCACTTGCAGGATGGATTCCCGCAGTTGGTTTTCGACTTGTCCCTTTAAAGCACCGTGGTATGCTGTGGCATAGTCCACAGCATAGTTCTTTTTTACGCCTTCTTGTTCAAAGCTATATTTGAATACAGCAGGGTATGTTTTCGAGAGTTTTGCTTCTGTACGTAAAGCTTCCGTTGCCAGGGCATGTGATTTCAGTACAATGGACCAAACATGTTCCAAGGGATCTTCTATGTAGTCTGCCTGGCCTACAAACAGATCGTAGGTGTCAAAAAACAACAACGGCAACTGCGTTTCCCACAATGCATGGATCCCTTCTTGTCCCGATAGTTGTCCATTGTAATTTTGTGTCGTATGTAGGGGAACATGTGCATCTGCTACGTAATGTCCCAAATCTGCTGAGAGCTTCCGTATGCGTCCAACATCCTTATTTTGGAATGCCTGGGTTAGTTGGTTTTGTACCTGTACAACTGCCCAAGGAAGTGCGCCATGTTCGGAAATCATTTTATGGCCATACGTTGCTACAGCTTGATGCCAGGTCCTTTTTTCCTTTCCTAGTGCAAGTGCAAGATAGGCTTCTACGTCGATAAAATGCTTTTCGGCTTCTTTTGGAACTACATACCGTCTTTTGTCTGGATTGATGGCTTTTTCCGTTAAAAACGGCACCTGGGTCTTGTAAAAAGCAAACATGCCTGGTGGAAGGGTGGTAACGGCATATCGATTGATCTGCTGATGGGCAAAAAAACCCCAGGACCAAGCCAATAGTGGCGTTTGCAACAAGACGCATAAGGCTACATAAAATGGACGGGGACAAAAGTATCGAATCATAAGACTTACATCCAAGCCTTGTTTGGCCTATTTTTAGCTATGGACATTGCCCCTTGTTGTCTCAATCTTTGTGCTGCTGACATGGCTAATGCTTTTAATACTGGGTTAATGGTTGCTCACTTTGCTTCTACTGGTTCATCTGTATCCACTGGCAAGATATAATGAAGCGCTTCCTCCACGTACGGTATGTTACCTATCTTTAACAAATTTAAAAAAATTTGTTCATCCGTTTTCAACCAGGTATACAATTTTCTACGCATGCCCTGTTGGAGCAGCATTTCTGCAAAAGCGGCCTTCTTATCCGCAATCAATTGACAACCCATTTCTTTTTTTAGAAAAAAATCACCATCTGGGCCATCACGTTCACCATTTGGTTTCGGCTCGCATATTTCACTGGCTACGCTTCGTTTGGTAGGTTACCCCAATCAAACGCAAGACGCGTTATATGGTGGAGTGAGCGCCTCCTTCCATATCAGGACTTTCACCTGAAAGACTCATGCACCTTATCTTGGCGCACCACAATCAATCAATTCAAAAGTGCGGAATGTGGGTAATTGCATCCACTTTTGCTTATCGAATTGACTTGCATCTATTAAAATAGTTGCGTACACTAAAAAACATTTGAAATAAGTTTCGTGTAAGGATTGCATCGGTTGTTTGCCCATCAGGGCTATACATGCAGCTTTTGTATCCTTAGTTTGGTATGGTTTCTTAAATTTTTAAAATCATTTTGCCGTGAATATAAAGCGAATTACCTCGTTTGACTTGCTTTTTTGGGGACTCATCAGCAGCTGCAGTCGTCCCTATGGTTGGCAAGTAGCCCACCCGCCGCTACTGCTTCCAACTACGGACATGTTTAGTCTCATAGAATAATGGT
>JAYTOH010000052.1:0-8631 GCA_043747895.1 Amoebophilaceae bacterium | reverse complement strand
TCCATTGCGCCTTCTCCTGTGGCACCTGCTCCGATCAGCGTATGGATTTCGTCAATAAATAAGATAAACGTGCCATTGGCGTCCACGACTTCTTTGATGACTGCCTTAAGCCGCTCTTCAAACTCTCCTTTGTATTTAGCACCTGCAACGAGCAGCCCCAAATCAAGCGAAAATAGGATCTTGGATTTTAGATTTTCGGGAACATCTCCAGCTACAATGCGTTGGGCCAATCCTTCTACGATGGCTGTTTTGCCTACGCCAGGCTCGCCGATCAACAAGGGGTTGTTTTTGGTACGTCTGGAAATGATCTGAAGCGTCCTACGCGCTTCTTCATCCCGTCCAATAACGGGATCTATTTTCCCCTCTTGCACCAGTTTGTTCAGGTTCTTGGCATAGCGTTCCAACGATTGGTAGTTGGATTCGGCACCCGGATGTTTTACGTTGTGCGTACCCCGCAACGCCCGAATGGCTTTCAAGAGTCCCTGCTCTTCGAAGCCATGCTGTTGCATCAAACGTGCTGTTTTATCTGTTCCGCTACACAAGCTTAACAACAGGTGGTCTACTGCTATAAAATCATCTCCTAACTTTTTTTGATGCTGTTCTGCCCCCCGCAATGCGAGATCCATATCGGGAGATGCATACGGCTGTGGGCCAGATGCATGAGGGGATGCTTGAATCAGGAGATCCAAGTCGTGTTCCAAACGCACCAACGAAACCTGGAGTTGTTTGGCAATAAACGAACTATTGGCTTCGTTTTCCGTTAAAATAGCTTTCAATAGATGGCTCGTATCAATGATTTGCTTCTGATCTTGAGCAATTTTTATGGCGCATTGAATGGCTTCTTGTGCTTTTATGGTGTATCTTTCAAGGTCCATATGCATTGGAATTTGTTGCAATCTTTCCTTCTTCTTGGAAGGATGACGTACGGAAGAAACATTAACCCTCTTGCAGCACGCGTTATGCTGAGGCATTTGTAGGAGACACGGAGCAGGAAACCGCAGCATACATAGAGATATATGTGAGGTCTTGAGCACCGGATCGACGTGCAAATTACCAGCAGAAGTAGCGTTCTGCAAGAGGTTTATTCAAAACGCAACGTTACCCGCCATACGCCTCCTTCTATAAGGCAAAAATACCAAAAAAAGGCAACCCAATGCGGCCTACGCATGGTGGTGATATTTGTGTTGCGCTTCCCAATTTAATAAAAAATCATTAACCAATGCATTAGGTCCACTCTTCTCGTCCATATATTCCTTTTTCGTCTCGTAATTTTTTTTAAAAAATTCCTTTAGTTCTATTATATGTTGGTTTTGTGATTTTTTATTCTTAAGCAGGACTGCCTTTCTTGATCCTGTATATTTCCTCAAAGGTTTATGCCAGTTTTTTAACTTTGATCCAAACCAGTTCTTTATGGTACCTAACATCTAGAACATCACTCTTAGCTGATATAGATGGGGATGACATTGAAAAAATAAAATGTATTTACTATGCAAAAACTGACGCAAAAATGAACTTATATGCAAGGTTTTTTATTTGATTTACATGTATATATTAGATTATACAAATCTGTTCTTAGGATGCAATACTTGCTGACGCCTTGTATATAGTGATATTATTTGTATTTACCAAATTTATCTAATGAATTTTTAAGTAAATTTGTGCGGAATGTCAGATCTAGGCAACTAGGTCTCATGTATGGTGCCTGTCCGTGTCTCCGTATGTTTTTCTTCTTGAGCCCTTTTTTCAAGAAGGGCAATTGCTTCCTTATGCTGTTTTTGTTGTGCATACCATAAAGGTGCATGTCCTTCTTTATCCAATACGTTTGGATTGGATCCTTTTTCTAGGAGGAGTTCAATGATTTTAACGTCTCCTACGTAAGCAGCATAGTGCAAAGCGGTTCGTCCTATTTGATCTTGTGTATGGAGGGAGGCGTTGTATGTTAACAACAAACGTACCACTTCAATACCTCTTGTTACAGCATAGTGCAAAGCCGTACACCCTTTGGCATCCTGTATGTCTATATTGAATCCCTTATCTAGGAGCAACTGGATGATTTTAATGGGTTTCGAATGATCTGCGTGCTGCTGTTCGCCCACAGGGGCACCAACGGAAACGTGTAACAATGTTGTTCCCTGTACCGATGAATGGATGTTTTGACTATGCTTTAGGAGCAGATACACAATTGGTTCGCTTTTTTGTAGAAATGCACGCCATAATGCAGAATCACCTGACAAACCTCTGATATCAGGATCTGCTCCTTTTTGCAGCAACGCTTCTACTAAGACAGCATCTTGTTGCATTACTGCATGATAGAGTGGTGTATTACCGTATATGTCTTGGATGTTTAGCGCAGAGTTGTGACGCAAAAGCAAATGCACCACGCGATCTTCTAGTACGGCATCGTTTTTGGTTGCTTGGTGCCGTTCTTTTGTACCTCCTCTCACTTCTTTGTGCTTTTCAGAGTTTTTTATAGCCAAAAAGAGCGGTGTCCACCCACTGATATCTGAGGCATTTATTTTCGCGCCTGCAGCCAGCAAACGTTCTATAATCAGCAGACCCTCCTTCGTTTTTGGATAAGAAGCGCAGGCCCAATGCAAAGCGGTACTACCCTCCGCATCTGTTGCATTAGGGTCTTTTGATTTTTGCAATGCTTTTTCTAGTGCTTTAAGTCGGCCTGTCTTAACAGCTTGTGGGAGCGTTAACGCAATAGGCGGGTCTCCATAGCGTTGGCAGCTGCTCCCTGGAGCATAAAAAAGAAGCACAAAGCCATACAGTACATTCAAGTACCGCATAGTGCATGTGGTACTTGATTTAATCACACACATCTACTACTTCTACCTCAAATAGTAAGATGGCGTTCGCTGGGATAAGTGGTCCAACAGACTGGTTGCCATATGCCAAGCCAGAAGGTATAAACAAACGGGCTTTTTCATTTTTTTTCAAAAATAACGCTCCTTCTTCCCATCCAGGTATGACGGATCCGGAATCTGCTTGGAACTCAATTGGCTTGTAGATTCTTTGAGCATGGTATATCCCATGCTCTTTGGCTACTTCTTTAAGGCTTGTATCAAATAGTTTACCATCTAATAATTTACCCGTATAATGCATTTTTACGACATTTTTTGAACAAATGGGCCTCCCTTCCTTAGAGGAGTGATCTATGACATAGAACAACCCTGAGGGAGTCTCAGTAGCGGTAATCCCATGCTGGGTTAGGTATGCTTGTATCAGTCGTCTATCTTCTATTGCCTGTTTCTTATGTTGTGCTTCGACTAGATGCCCTCGTTCTATTTCTGTCATGACTTTTTCTATTTTGATATCTATTATTAGTTCATCATCCTCATTTAATCCAATGCTTTTTAACGTTTCTTCCAACTGATCCTCCTGTACTTCACCTATATAAACTTTAGGAGGACACATAAAAAGCATATGTTTTTTTTCTTCCATCATACCCAGCATTTCTGCTATGGTTGGATTTTTTTGCACTTCATTTCCGATTTTTATCAAGTAGGGCTGTGCTTCATTACGAGAACAGAACAATATTTCTTCTTTTGCACTTTTCCCATTTTTTGCATCTGTGCTTGGGCGTACCTTAATGGTCAAAAACAGTTGTATCCATTCTCCTGGCTGCGCTTTTTTTCCATTGCCTGTTGTTATTGTTTTATACGTTATGCCAGATGCTGTACGCGGCAAAGCATAAAAATAGCGTGTGTGCCAGTGGTTGTAGCAGCCAACGCCTATCGCGAATGTGAGCAAAAAAGCATAGATGATTTTACGTTTCATTGAAATATTAAAATATTAAAATTTAAATTGGCCATTTCTTACTATTGATTCAAAATGATCTACGGTTTCTGTTAAACTGAATTTTGATGTGCCTCCTGCTGCGTTTTTATGTCCTCCTCCCTGGAAATATTTTTTTGCAATTAAATTTGCTGGCACATCGCCTACAGAACGCAAAGATAGGTAAATCGTATCGTCTTTTTCCTTCAATACAGCACCTAATAAGGTGCCCTTTAAGGATAAGGCGTAATCTACCAACCCTTCTGTATCTCCATTTTGGAGATCATATCGTTTGTAATCTTCTTTTTGAATTACAAAATAGGCTGTGTGGAACTCAGGTAAAACCACCAAGCGTTGACTGACCGCAAAACTGAAGAAAAGCAATTTATTGAGCGACTTGTTATCGTATATCAAACGCTGGGTACCAGAAATATCTACCCCACATTCTATTAATTCAGCAGCAATACGGTGTGTTTGGGCTGTTGTATTTGGATTCTTAAAAGAATTGGTATCGGTTAAAATGCCAACGTATAGGCATGTGGCTATATCCTTGGTTATCTTGTCTTCTCCACCCCATCCTTTAAAGAGTTGAAACGCTACCTCGGCACTGGCAGCTGCTTTGGTATCCCAGACAAGTATATCTGCAAAGTTTTCTGGCTCTGTATGGTGATCAATGATTACTTTTAAGGCATTGGACTTTTGGAGCAGAAATCCCAATGTTCCAGCACGATTTATGGTAGAAAAATCAACACAAAACAATACGTCTATTGGCCCTATGTGTTGCATTACTGTTTCTTGGTCATCTTGTTCTGCAACAACAACCGTATGGGCTGCTGGCAACCATGATAGGAAATTTGGATAATGTGTTGGGGCGATTACCTGTACCGTATGCCCTTGTGCGCTTAAAAAGAGTGCTAATGCCAATGAAGTTCCAAATGCATCTGCATCTGGTTGCGTATGCATAACAATTGCAACCCGTTTGGGACTAGAAAACTGTTCTTTTAGAATAGATATAGCATGCATAAAAAAAGCAATCTACCAACATGTTTTTGTATTCTTTTTTCTCATATTTCTGATAAAAAGAATAAAAGAATAAACAATGGATGTACTGTATTTAAAAAAATGAGCTGTAAAACACAAGAAGTTAACACACAAAACAGATGGAACATACCATCGTGTCCTAGGAGCACCCGATGCATTGCAATCGGTTGTAAGGCATTTCCTCTTCTAGAGGTATAACATACTACCTGTACAAACAATTTTTAATATAAGAAAACAAACTTAATAACGTGCCTAAGCACGTTGTCCGAATGTTTTGTAGCAACGTTATTGAAACTTATAGCGCTCATCAGTAAGTTCTATTAACTCTTCCATGGCTTGGCTTATGTAATAACTTTGCATCCATCGTTCTAATTCACCCATGCGTTCGTTGGGCTGTTTTGCGTCGGAATTTGTATCTGGATCTATTTGCTTGTTGCGCACACATGTGACAAAAACACCCGTTTGATCGACTATTGGGCTACTGATAGTACCTATAGGCAGGCCAAAGCATTGACCTACAAAAACAGGGGACGCTCTGAGCAACTGGTCATCTGTTTGAAGGAATTTCAACCCTTTTACAGACCGTACCACTGCGTTTGTGCCATACTGTGCAGCTATATCTTCTAAAGTCGTAGATGGTATTTGGTTTAATTTATCTACAATAATTTTGGATGCTGCTTCGTTTTTCACTTTTTGATATACTTCATTGTGTACGCTTTCTAAGGGTACAAGTCCACCTTTTTCTATCTGCTCAGTGATATACACTACGAGGTATGCATCTCCTACATCAAACGGATCAGAAACTTTTCCAACAGAAGCTTCGTGAAACACCCATCGCACAACTTCTCGAGCCATTTGATGGTGCCCAATGGACTCACTAGCGGGATGTACCTCTCCTTTATGTGCCACTTTGTTTGCGCTCGTTGTTGCTGTCTCAAAGTCAGCTGCTGTTTTCGTCTTTGCAACCTTTGTAGCAAACTGTTTTGCTACTTTAGCAAGTTGGTTGCGTGTATCTTGCCCGACCAGCATGCGCTTTTCGATCATAGCAATCTTGTACCAATCCATACCCTCTTTTTTTGCTATATCTATAACTTTGTACAGGTAAACGGTTCCTTTTTGAGGAACAGTGGGTCCGATGAGCATACCTGTTTTTAGTGCATGTTTGCATGCTTCCAGCGCGCTAGGCAGGTTGCTAACGGGGCATTCTACATAAGCATCGGTTATAGGTCCATCTGTATGTTGTTTGGCAAAAGTATGTGCATCTGAAGCAGCTGCAAATGAAGCAGTAAGAGCATGTACCGTATCTTGAAAACGTGCCTTATCTTCTTTAGAAGGTTCAATAGGAAAGGATACATACGCAATCCGGAACATATGTTCCGGACTCTTGTACCGATCGCTGTATGCAACCATATAGTCTTTTAACTGTTGGTTGGTAGGGACGACTAAGTTATTGGGAATGGTTGTAAAAGGAATATAGAGATAGTCTACGTCGCAGGTTTCTTTAGTGTGTAGGGCAACTTGTTCTGTTTCTAAGTCTGTCACAAAGTAGCTCTTTTGCATCAGTATGTGCAGCTTTTCTTTTGCCCTTTGTGCAGCTAAGTTTTGCTCAAATGCGCACCAACCAACTTGTGCTTCTTTTGTTAAGTTGCGCAAATAGTTGCGTAGTTTTTGTTTGTCAAATGCTTTTGTTTCGGGGTTTTGGAAACTGGCTTTGATGCGTGCATCCACATGTTCTCCTTGAACCAAGTCTACTAGCTCCTTAGAGCCTACTGTAATTCCTGCTTTTTTTGTTTCTCCAGCATAACGCATGTCTTCGATCAATTGGCGCCATGCATATGTTTTTAGACGTTTTTTTTCTTCTGCGGTAGGCTGTTTTCCCTCTGCTTCAAAAGACCGATGCACGGCAGTAAGGTATTTGTGGTAATCGGAGTAACTAATGGGACGACCGTCTAAGGTCCCGATCTGGTCTTGCTTGCGACCAAAAAAATGAGACAAGGTACGCTCTAGATCACTGCTTAAGAGCATAACGATCAAAAAAAAGACAGTCAATAGTAAAAACGTATTGCCGGCTTTGGTTCTAATTTTTTCAACAAGTGCCATGTATAAAACAAACGATTAAATACCTTCTGATGCAGGCCATACATATTTTAAAACCTGTAAGATACGAATTTACTACCGAATTGGATAGAATCAAAATAATACAAGTGAAGGCATGCATACCCTGAACCTTAAATCCCAAGTTGTTCTGGGAAAGAAAAACAGATTATGAGACTGTTTGTCGGTTCCTTCACAGGTTCCTAGTTCTTGCGTATAGCGAAACAACATGTTGTAGATCTCCCAGAAGTAAGGTACATATCTTTCGTTGCACAACTGGCAGATATGCCCAATCGGATTCAAGATGCCGAACTTCTCATCTCATCCGTACTGGAAACCGCGCCTTTGAAAAAAGGAGTGCATAGAAAGCGTTCAGGCAAATCTGAGCCCGCAGGGCGCGCTCTGTTTTTACCCTCTTTACCAGAAGAAAGAAGGGCCGTGTCGTAGGGACGTAATCCCGCATCTTCATCCTGGCCGAGTATATAATCAATTATATACCAAGGCAAATGCTTGACCGGGCTTTTTTGCAACTGTGCAACAACATACCAGTAAATACATGCCATGTTGGAGTCAATGTATTAGGGTGCTATTGTTTCAACAAACCTTTACGCTGCAATACAGTAGTAAAAAACTTTATTTCGTTTTCTACATTAAAAATCTTAAACGGAAGGTAAAAGAATTGAACCTTAGATACGACCAATAAGAAATAAGTCTCTTTTTTATATGCCTTTTTAATTTCACTCCATGGAATGGCTATTCCTTGCCTGGCATTGATTTGCATGACCATCTGCTGGCCATTGATCTCGTATGTTACACGCTCAAACATGGGTCGATTTTCTTCTAATTGTGTAAGCCCGTAGAATTGGGCCAGCCAAAAAAGAAAATAACCTGTAAGAAATAAAAGAGCAATTACTATGAACCAAATGGTTTTGATAAAAAATGTACCCATGGCAAACAACGCAACCAGTGGAAAAATCCACCATTGCATGCGCAAAATATTTTGTATGCCTATTTTTATGTAAAGACTATTGGGGATTTTGTATTTTTTTGTTTTGACAATCATACATAATACAAATAATTAAACGCAATAATAAAAAAACAAACCATGCTTCGAGGCATTGCAATGAACCCTTTTATGGGTTACGTTGGGGTTATTTCCGTACCCAAATTCCGGGTATATACCCGGAATCAAGATGCCGAACTTCTCATCTCATCCGTACTGCAACCGCGCCTTGGAAAAAAGGATGCATAGAAAGTGTGCAATTGCTTTTCACCTCCTTTTTTCAATCAGCTCTTGGTTTTTTTGTACTCTTGTATCAAGACAAAAGTACGAAGAAAGAAGGGCCGTGTCGTAAGGACGCTATCCCGCATCTTCATTCTTATAGAGTATAGTTGGATATGTTTCTGTTTTCTGTTTGGAAATACCTAAAATTGAACAGCTACAACCTTGCATTGCAATGGCTTCGTTTCATGTCGAAAGAAAAAGCGTAATCCCTGCATACAACGATAGGTGAATATAATGATTTTACCTGTAATCTTGGTATATTGCTTTTGATTGTCTTTAACTTGTTTCAAGATACCAATTATAATTAAACGTATGTGCATTACATTACAAGTTCCCTTGCCCCCTGTTTGGTTGGCTATTCCTTTTGTTGCGCTGTTGCTTATGATTGCTACAGGTCCTTTATTCTTTCCACATTTTTGGCATCGAAACTA
>JAYTOH010000051.1:0-7235 GCA_043747895.1 Amoebophilaceae bacterium | reverse complement strand
CCGTGAATGTAATAGTTGTCCCATAGTTGTTGTCTGTATTGTGCTTGATTCATTTGAAAAATAAATATACCATTATTCTATGAGACTAAACAGCTAGTACCTTCCTAAGGTTACAAAAAAACAATTTTTTTAAACGTCATTTGAACAATAATCCATGCGTTGTATGGTATGCCCAATTCCTGTGCCTATCCGTCAACAGGCTACACGTCCAGGTGTGCGCGGAAATGGAATAACGTCTCGTATGTTTTCCATGCCCGTTGCAAACAACATAAACCGCTCCAATCCCAATCCAAACCCACTATGGGGCACGGTGCCAAAGCGCCTTGTATCCAAGTACCAATCCAGCTCTTCTGGTGAAAGATGCAGGCGTTGCATGGCTTCCCTTAAACAATCGATGCGTTCTTCTCGTTGGGATCCACCAATAATTTCGCCTATACCAGGAAAAAGCAGGTCCATAGCTGCTACGGTTTTTCCATCCTTGTTTTGGCGCATGTAAAAAGCTTTGATATTTTTAGGGTAGTCCGTGACAATTACAGGCCTTTGAAAATGGTGTTCTACCAGATAGCGTTCGTGTTCCGACTGCAAGTCCATCCCCCAACCCGAAATAGGATAAGCAAAGGCCCCCTTTTTGTTTGGAGCGGATTGCATCAAGACATCCATCGCTTCCGTATACGTAATGCGTGCAAAGGGCTGTTCCAGTACGGTATGCAACCGCTCTACTAAAGGAACGGTATTGCCACCTACTTTTTCTTCTTTAAGCAAACGTTGGTTTAACCAAGCAAGTTCTGTTGTACAATCTTGCAGCACAGCCTTCAACAAGTATTTTAAAAAAGCCTCTGCCAATAGGATGTTGTCTTCTAAATTGGCAAAGGCCACTTCGGGTTCTATCATCCAAAATTCCGCCAAATGACGTGCCGTATTGGAGTTTTCTGCTCGAAAAGTAGGTCCAAACGTATATACTGCACCAAGCCCCATGGCAGCTGCCTCTGCAGCAAGTTGCCCTGAGACGGTTAAGTTTGTTGGTTTTTTAAAGAAATCTTCTTTGAAATCAACCGTTCCATCTGAATTTCTAGGAGGATGATTGACATCTAAATGGGTGACGCGAAACAGTTCACCAGCACCTTCTGCATCTGTTGCCGTGATTATAGGACTGTGCAGGTACACAAAGCCACGTTCGTAAAAAAATTGATGAATGGCATAACTTATGGTATGCCGTATGCGAAATACGGCTCCAAACGTATTGGTGCGAAAACGCAGGTGGGACCATTCGCGCAAAAACTCCAACGAATGCGCCTTGGGTTGCAGTGGATACTCGGGTGCACTTCCGAGCAAGGTGAGTGTTTGTGCCTGTACTTCTATGGATTGGCCGGCCCCTTGCGAACCCACGATGGTTCCTACAATGGAAATACTAGCACCGGTACCCAATTGACTGAGTATGGTTTCCGAAAGCTGGTCCGTCTGCACTACTACCTGTAAGTGTTGTTGGCACGAACCATCGTTGATCGTTAAAAATACAACCTGTTTGCTTACCCGTTTGGTGCGAATCCAACCGTTTACCGTTACGTTTGCTCCAATACAAGGGGATGCAAATAGATCTTTAATTTTATAAATCAACGGAATGCATGGTTTGAAAATGAAATTCAATAACGACAGCTGTTCCTTTAGGAACACAAAAATGCTAGTAGCGAATTTAGAAACTATTTTCTTTTTATACAAGTAGACACCCAAATGTCGGAATCAAGGTGCGTGTTCCCCATCTTGTCCGTACTGCAAACCGCGCCTTTAAAAAAAGGCGTGCATAGAAAACGTGCAATTGCTTTCCACCTCCTTTTTTCAATCAGCGCTTGATTTTTTGGCTGCTCTTTTATTGTATCAAGACAAAAGTACCGAGCAAGAAGGACCGTGTCGTTGGTGCACAATCCCACAACTTCATTCCTATAGCGTATATAGGCAGTAGGTTTGTTGTTTTATTGTTCAATCTTTTGGTACCTTGCATCAAGGCAAAATAGACTTCATGCATTGTTTTCATTTTATTCCATCGTGCTACACAATGACGCAACCCATTAAAAAACTTTTTTTGCTGGATGGCATGTCGCTTATCTATAGGGCCCATTTTGCTTTTGGTGCTTCTTCTATTGCTACAGCCAGTGGACTGAAAACAGGGGCGATACTGGGTTTCGTGAATACATTGGTAGAAGTGTTGCACAAAGAGAAACCTACCCATGTGGTAGTTGCGTTTGATGCAAAAGAAAAAACGTTTCGACATGCATTGTTTCCCGATTATAAATCGCACCGACAGGCACAGCCAGAGGACATTTCCACAGCCATTCCCCATATCAAAGCTATTTTGGAAGGTTTTGGGATTGTTTTTATGGAGCAACCGGGGTATGAAGCAGACGATATTCTGGGAACACTGGCCCAAAGAGCTGCTGCTATGGGGTTTCATACCTATATTATGTCTACCGATAAGGACTTGGCACAGGTAGTACAACCTACTGTTTTTCTATACAAACCAGGTAGAAATGGTCAAAAGGCAACCATCTGGGGTGAGCAAGAAGTGGTAGAAGCGTGGGGCATAACCCGACCTGCACAAGTGGTAGACATTTTGGCGTTGGAAGGAGATGCCTCCGATTTCATTCCTGGCATCCCCTCCATTGGCAAGAAAACGGCTCAAAAACTCATCCAAACATTTGATACATTCGAAAATGTGTTGGCACACAGCCACAAATTACGTGGCACGGTTCAAAAAAACCTTATCCAGTACGCCCAACAAGGCATACTGTCCAAAAAACTGGTTGCGATTTGTACCCATGTGCCTATTGTATTGGACTTAGATGGCTGTACCTACCGGGAGCCCGACCCATCCAAGCTAGTGCCCTTGTTTGCCTTGTTGGAATTAAAGGGGGTGCAAAAAAGATTGTTTCAAAAACAAGCGCCATCTGAACCAAAGGGACCAAGTCCTCTATCCAGTTTGTTTGATGCAGCGTCTGATTCTGTTCCACATACACATTCGAAAGAAGTTGAAATTTACACAATATTTAACACCATAAACGATGTGCCCCATAGTTACACGTTGGTCGAAACAGTGCCCGATTGTTGCGCATTGGTTCAACGGCTCCAGCAAACATCTGTTTGGGCATTTGATACGGAAACAACCGGCTTGGATCCGCACCAAGCCACTTTGTTGGGTATTTCCTTTTCGTGTAGCAAAGGTGTAGGCTATTATGTAGTCATCCCGTCAAGGGAAAGCGAAAAAGAGTTGTTTTTAGACCTCCTTAGGCCTCTTTTTCTTTCTTCAAGCATGTGCAAAGTAGGCCAGAACCTTAAGTACGACTTGATTCTTTTGGAACGAGCCGGGATCCATGTTTCGGCTCCGCTTTTTGATACCATGATTGCGCACGCTTTGCTTGAACCAGGCATGCGGCACAATCTAACGACTTTGTCTGAAAAATACCTGCACTACACACCGATTTCCATAGAAGAACTCATTGGACCCAAGGGAAAAAATCAAAAAAACATGCTGGATGTGCCACTGCACCAGGTAGTCCTCTATGCATCAGAAGATGCAGACCTTACCCTACAACTGTATGAAAAGTTGCTCCCTGAACTGCAAGAACAGCTGCTTGAAAATTTGTTCTCTACGGTAGAAATGCCCCTGGTGCCCGTTTTGGTAAGCATGGAACGAGCTGGCGTATCTTTGGATACCCATTTTCTCATTGCGTTGGGGGCGGAAATGCAAGCCGAAGCACGTCAACTTCAAGAGCAAATTTATGCATCGGCTGGAGTGGTGTTTAATATTGGATCTCCGAAACAATTGGGCATGGTTCTTTTTGAAAAATTAAAACTGATTGCCAAGCCGGTTAAGACGACTAGCGGACAATATGCTACAGGAGAAGAAGTCTTAGCCAAACTGGCTTACGCACATCCCATTGTAGGTGATGTATTGGCTTATCGTGAGCTGCAAAAATTGCGTTCTACCTACGTAGATGCATTGCCTACCTTGGTGCACAGTACCGATGGGCGCATCCATACTTCGTACCAACAAACCATTGTGTCGACGGGGCGTTTGAGCTCCGTCAATCCGAATCTGCAAAACATACCCATTCGAACCGAAAAGGGTAGGGCATTACGTAAGGCATTCATTCCCCATACAGTAGGAGATGTGTTGCTTTCGGCAGATTACTCCCAAATCGAACTTCGTGTTATGGCAGCTTATGCCCAAGACGCAACGATGATTCAGGCTTTTAAAGAAGACCAAGACATCCACCAAATTACTGCCAGCAAACTCTTTAATGTACCCCTCACCGAGGTCGATGGAGAAATGCGACGCAAAGCCAAAATGGCTAATTTTGGTATTATTTACGGCATTTCTGCCTTTGGTCTTGCGCAACGAATGGGCAATTTGTCGAGAGGGGAAGCGGCTCGGTTGATCGAAGCCTATTTTGAGGAATTTCCAGGCATCCAACACTACATGGAACAGACCATCGCTTGTGCACGCGAAAAGGGATATGTGACTACCTTATTGGGTAGAAAACGGTTTTTGCCTGATATACAATCCAGAAATGCAGTAGTAAGAGGTTTTGCAGAACGCAATGCCATCAATACCCCCATACAAGGAAGTGCAGCGGAACTGATTAAGCTGGCTATGATTGACATACAGGCTTGGTTACAGCAAGAAGGACTGCGGTCTAAAATGATTCTTCAAGTACATGATGAATTGGTCTTTAATGTACTAGCTGTAGAAGCTCCTCTTTTGCAACAGGAAATTCCTAGGCGTATGGCAGAAGCTTTTCCGTTAGCCAATGTCCCCATTAAGGTCCATTGTGGCGTTGGAGCGAATTGGCTAGAAGCACATGCATGAACCTATTATACTCGATCGGAATGAAGATTCTGGCTTGTGTCTCCTACCACACGGTCCTTCTTGCTCGGGTACTTTTTGTTCTGATACAGAAATACCGCGCAAATCAAGTGCTGTTGAGAAACGGCCTCGAATTATATGTCCAAATTGGCGTATTTGGCGTACCGTTCTATAAAGGCCCTACGGGGTGGCACTTCATCCCCCATTAACATGGAAAAAAGGTGTTCGGCGGCTAGCGCAGATGCTACTGTTACTTGTTTTAAGTTGCGGCGCGTAGGGTCCATGGTTGTTTCCCATAGTTGAATTTCATTCATTTCTCCCAACCCTTTGTAACGCTGTACGGTTACTGCCTCTATTTTTCCATCTTTTTCAGACAGTTTTTTTGAAAATGAGTCCTTTTCCTCATCTGTCCAACAATAGTATGCTTCCTTGTCTCGTTTCACTAAGTAAAGCGGGGGGGAGGCAATGTATAGGTATCCTTGTTCGATTATGTCGCGCATGTAGCGAAAGAAAAAAGTCAAAATGAGTGTTCGAATGTGGCTTCCATCTACATCTGCATCGGTCATGATTACAATTTTATGGTAACGAAGTTTGCTCAGATTGATGGCGTGATCGTTTCCTGCTGTTCCGATGGGTACGCCCAAAGCGGTAATCATATTGCGGACTTGTTCGTTGTCGTAAATTTTGTAGGGCTGGGCTTTTTCTACGTTTAAAATTTTTCCCTTTAAGGGGAGGATGGCTTGAAACCGTCTGTTTCTCCCTTGTTTCGCTGTGCCACCAGCAGAATCTCCCTCTACCAGGAAAAGTTCGCACAGAGAGGGATCGCTTTCCGAGCAATCTGCTAGCTTTCCGGGCAGGCTGTTGCTGATCAGAACATTTTTGCGTTGCACCATTTCCCGAGCTTTCCGGGCAGCTTGTCTGGCTTGGGCCGCTACAATGACTTTAGCAACGATGAGTTTGGCTTCTTTCGGATTTTCTTCTAAGTAGTAGTGCAAGACCTCGGCTACGCAGGTATCTACGGCTCCCTGGACCTCTGCATTTCCTAGTTTGGTTTTGGTTTGGCCTTCAAATTGGGGTTCTGCTACCTTGACCGATACCACAGCAGTTAATCCTTCGCGAAAGTCGTCTCCAATAATTTCCACCTTTGCTTTTTCCAAAAGGCCAGATTTATCGGCGTAGCTTTTTAAGGTGCGCGTCAAAGCCCGTTTAAATCCCGTTACGTGCATACCCCCTTCGATGGTGTTGATGTTGTTTACGTAAGAGACTACTGTTTCGGAATAGCCCGTGTTATAGGTCATAGCTACTTGCACGACTACATTGTTTTTTTCACCTTCTACAAAAATAGGGGCAGGCATAATCGACTCTTTTGTACTGTCTAAATAGGAAACAAACTCTCGCAGACCTCCTTCGGAGTAGAATGTTTCTTTAAAAGATTGTTCTTGCTCATCTGTTTCGCGCAAATCTTCAATCGTCATCTTAAGCCCTACATTGAGGTAGGCCAGTTCTTGTAGCCTATTGGTAATCGTACGTAGGTTGTAAACAGTGGTGTTAAAAATAGAGTCGTCTGGCTTAAAATATACTGTGGTGCCACGTCGATCGGTAGTGCCGATCGCTTTAACAGGGTAGAGGGGGATGCCCTTGCTGTATTCTTGTTGGTGTATTTTTCCGTCTCTATAGACAATGATTTTTAAATGATCGGAGAGTGCATTCACGCAAGAGACGCCTACTCCGTGTAGTCCGCCTGATATTTTATAGGTATCCTTGTCAAATTTACCTCCCGCGTGCAATACCGTCATGACTACCTCCAGGGCCGATCGTTGTTCTTTGGGATGGATACCGGTCGGGATGCCTCGGCCGTTGTCTACCACGGTGATGGAATTGTCTGTGTGTATCGTGATGTTGATTTCGGTACAATGGCCTGCCAACGATTCATCAATAGAATTGTCTACTACTTCCCAGACCAGATGGTGGAGTCCTTTGATGCCTACGTCTCCAATGTACATAGCAGGACGTTTGCGTACGGCTTCTAGTCCTTCTAAAATTTGAATATTGTCTACTGAGTAGTCGTTGGTGATTGGGTCCATTTGGTTTTAAAACGGGTTTAATAAGTCTAAATAAATGCGATTCGTACAAAATAAAGACAAGACAAATCAAGGCCACAAGGGTGCAAAACAAACCAATTGCTACATACCGATCGTGACATCATAATATAAGGATGGCTTTTCACAACCAAATATAATGGGTTTGAGTGAACTATGCTACTGTTGGTGTTGTTTCTTTTCCATACACTGTGCAACCCATCTATGTGTACCAGTGGGTTCTATGTTATACTTCCACCAGAGTCATTCCAGCCATGCAATAAAGGCGGCTTTGGGTA
>JAYTOH010000050.1:0-15422 GCA_043747895.1 Amoebophilaceae bacterium | reverse complement strand
TTTTTGATAACGGTGGTGCAGATTGTTACATCGTTTCAGTTGGTCAATATGGAAATCCAAATGTGCCGCCCGAAATTACAGCAGATGTTTTCAAGCAAGGAATCGATGTGTTGGCAGGTGAAGAGGTGCCAACCATGTTGGTGATACCTGATTCGCTTTTGTTGGACGAAGAGGATGCTTCTTACTATGCCGTGCAAACCTATGCGTTGGCACACTGTGGCAAATATCTCAACAAAGTGGCCTTGTTTGACATATGGGGTGGAAACAAAGAACTACCGATTGAGGATAAAAATAAGTACGTCAATCGGTTCCGCGAATATATTGGCTTAGACAATTTAAGTTATGGAGCTGCTTACTATCCTTGGTTGAAAACCAATATTATCCCATTAAATAGCATCGACCATAAAAACTTTTCGCTGGAGTCTTTGCACGGTGTATTGCAAGAAGAGCACAAAACCATGCTCTCCAACTTGATGAACGCTACGACCGAAAAAGAAAAAACCTATTGGGATGCTGCACTTAAAAATACCAGCAAAGAGTACAAATTGCTTCGCAAAACCATTGCAGATCGGTTAAATATTTTACCAGCTGCTCCAGCCATGGCAGGACTTTATACACGTACAGATAAAGCCAGAGGGGTATGGATTGCGCCAGCCAACCAAAACTTAAACGCTGTTATAGAACCCATGGTTAAAATTACCCATGAAGAGCAAGAGTCTCTAAACGTAGACGGCATTAGTGGGAAATCTATAAACGCCATTCGTACCTTTAAAGGAGCAGGTGCAGCGGTAGTTTGGGGAGCACGAACCTTGGCAGGCAACAGTCCAGAATGGCGGTATATTAACGTACGCAGACTGTTCATCTTAATTGAACAATCTATCAAAAATGCATCTTTTTCCGTGGTGTTTAGGCCAAACGTACCCGTTACCTGGGCAGTGGTAGAAGGCATGATTTCAAACTTCTTGACCAATCTTTGGAGACAAGGTGCCTTGGTGGGTTCTACACCTTCGGAAGCATTTACGGTGCTCTGTGGGCTGGGTTCAACCATGACACAAGACGACATCAACGAAGGCATTATGCGGATTTCGGTGAAAGTAGCTGCTCCAAGGCCAGCTGAGTTCATTGTGCTGACATTTGAACAGAAGATGGGCGCAGATGGTTAAGACTTCTATAGAAACGTTTCATAGGTAGAGAGGCAACCTCTATCTATGTTACTCAAATTTGATAAATAAATTATAATTATACTTAAAACCAGTAATAAACATGGCTGAAAATTTATTAGTGCCCGCTATTGTACATTTTAATTTAGGTTCCAAAAAATTAAGCATTACCGATTATCAGATGGTGTTTACGATAAGTAATGGATCCCAGTACGTTGAAGCAATCGATGCAAAAGGTCGGAGAGCCTATGCACTCCAGAAAGGAGGAGAAGTGGTACAAGAGGCTGATGCGAAAGTTTCGGTACTCAAAACACCTGATGGAAAATTTGATGATGATATTAAAAATCTAGAACAAGCCTTAAAAGCAACAACAGAAAATGATCCTAAAAAATATGTGGAAGATATGCTTTTTTCTTTCGCAACAAGCGATGACAAACCATTTGCCCATGTGAAATTTCAAGGATATGTAAGCGAAGTAACGAGCAACGTGGATGCCGATACAGCTTTGCAAGAAATTACAGCCGATATAGAGATCTACGATCCTACTACTTTTGCAATTAAAAAGTAATTCTATATCGTTCGTTCACAACGCATTTCTGTTTTTTTTGAGTAGTTTATTTAGCATTTAGCAAACATATGAAAAGCATAACCATTGATTACAAACATTTTGACAAAGCGGGTTTTGATTCTAAAAATTGCAGCGTTGCAGATGTTCAAATACCCAATGGAAGGCATGCCACGAAAGTAAAAGTATATGATACCACTGCAGCTGCACCACTTTTTCAGAACCAAACTAATGTTGGAGATGTCGTAACGTTTACAGTAGAGTTTTTGCCTTTCATCAAAGGAAAAGAATTGGTTTCCAAGTCAGACGATCTTGTTCAGGATGTTTTTAAGGATGGTTACGATCCCGCACCATGTACCATCTGTACCTATAAAAAAGATGGTTCTATTGATACAAAAAACACCATTAACGATGTATTCATACAACAAGTTAGACTATTTGTAAATAAAAAAGACGAAGCCAAAGGCGAAATGGGATATATTCGAATTCTTTTTACCTTACAAGGATTGAGAAGTAAAAAATAATTTTGACCTTGTATTTGTACTATGCTTGATTTTAATCTCGTCCATTCGCATTTCTTTCAGATCGAACTATTGGGTATAACGGATGGAAGTTCACCCGAATATTTCTATCGCGTAGAAGGATTAAAGAGTTTCTTAAATATGAAAAGTTATGTACCAGGAGGGGCTAACAAACCTTTTTATGCTTCGAATGCATGTGAAACAGCAGACTTGGTCTTAACCAGACCGTTGTTAGCAGGAAAAACAAAAGTCACCTTGTGGTGCGAAGAGGCTATTGACAAACAGATTTTTAAACTCACTCAAGCATGCTTGTTGGTTTTAAACAGCGAGGCTAAAATCATAGCGCAATGGACCGTAGAAGATGTCTACCCGAAAGGGATAGCCATTACGCCTTTTTGTATTAAAAATGAGTCTTATAGTAGCATAGGAGAGTCCATTACGATGGGTTATTCTAGGTTGGTACGCACCAAATAAGAAAGTGTAGGTAGATAAAGATGAAAAGTTTTAATGGATGCAAGAAAACAGAGATGCCTATTAAGATTAATGAATTGGTTATACAAGTTAAGGTACACGATGATCCAAAGCAGATGGATCTACTTACCCATACACTTATGGATGTTTTTCCTACTACAGAACAACAACGCTTATTGTTGGCAAAAGATCTTTTGGATCTCCTGGAAATACAAGAAGCACGTTAAGCCTTTTTCGCTAGCTATTTATACTTATGAGTACCGTTAGCAAACTAATGATCAAAGCCTGTAAGGATAATAAATTCTCTTCTTTTACAGGAGAATTTATTACGTCTATTAATCCAGAAAATTTGATTATCAAAAGCGGGGTGGGGTACCATACGCCTCAGTCTATGACAGGAGCTGCTCTATTGCAGTACCGTGGAACGCCTCCTAGATTGCTTGCTTTTAGTCTTCTGTTTGACAATACAGGTATTATTCCTGGTAGCAATACCATCGCAGTAGTTGAGCAAGTAAAACAGCTCCAAGCAATTGCATATGATGTTCAGAAAAAGAACAATACACCCAACTATATTCGAGTAGTATGGGGCCAAATTGATTTTAAAGGACGTTTAGTGGATCTAGAAATCACCTATTCCATGTTCCAAATGGATGGAACGCTCGTTCGAGCAGAAGCAAAGATAACTGTCTTAGAAGAGATTCCTATAGTAGGACAAGGTAAATATGCTGCTGGTAAGGATAGTGAATATGCCAAAGCATCGGGCGCAAGTGCCACTGGAAACAACCATCGTGGTACACAAAGTAGTAGTGTTGGTGCCAACGAAGAAGAAGCCTTCGCCCAAACACCTGATGGCATCAATGGGGCCTATAGTGGTGCACCAAATGGTGCTTACGAGGGCGGTCCTGATACCGTTTATCACGGTGCTGAAAGCAGCAATACTGGTTTAGGAGCTGCTTCTAGTCCTGGAGATGGTATGCATACAAGTGCAAACCAGGGTCCTAACAGCAACAACGCTGTAGCATGGAGTGGAGGAGGAACCAATAATATGGCGCGAGGAGGGAACGGAGCAGGAACCAACAATATGGCAGGAGGAGATGGCACTGGTACGAAAGTCAATCACCATAGTAGGGGCAATACTATGGGCAGCAATGCGGCTGGAGGGGGAAATGCCAGCGGCATCAATTCCGGCGGAGGAACTGCTGCAGGAGCGTATTCGAATGGGGGTAATGCAGGCAACAGCAAAGGACAGATAGGGCAAGCAGGAGGGCAAGCAGGGGGAGGATTAGGGGGACAAGCAGTAGGAGGACTAGGGGGGCAAGCAATAGGATCAGACGTTGCTTCTTCCAAGAATGGCAAGAATTTTTTCTTAGTAGGTGGTGGACTAGATAGCCTAAAAGATCAAGCTAAAAGCCTGGAAAAACCTAAATTGTCCTTATGGCAGAAATTAAAGTTAGCAGCTAAAAGAGTAGCCCCTAAAACCTATGATGCGATCAAGACCCAAACAAAAAAACTGTAGACACAAAATAGACGTCAACGGGGTGTCTTTGAAAAAAAGTGTATCGGGGGTTTAAGTTGGGACTATAAGGTGGTAAAATATGTAATACAATGCTGGGGGGCTTTTTTTCAGGCGGCGTCAGAAAGGATTCCAAAAATAGGCGTACAGTTACCTTTGGAATATTGAAGGCGGCAACAAAAGTTTTATTAATAAGCGAAGATAGTATAGTCAGGCATGTTTCTGCTTACGCATCAGAAAAGAAATTATGCCCTTCAAACGATTGGACTTCTGTTGGGGATGGTGTTATTTTCATAATACAAGCATATGGCTTTTTCTCTATTTACCGCATCTCCATTTCATTTTAGTATATACTTGCCTTACTTTTTGGAAAACCCAGGTAAGTTAGCAAAAAAATTGGGACCAGCTTTTTGAACCTTCTTCATCATTTTACAAATCATTTCAAATTGTTTAAGCAGATGGTTGACGTCTTGTAACTTAGTCCCACTGCCCAAGGCAATCCGTTCACGCCGTTTTTGATCAATGATGTGTGGATTTCTTCTCTCTTTGGGTGTCATGGAGGAAATGATCACTTCGCTGTTTTGAAAAGGGTTGGTGTCTAATGGCATGTTTTTTAATTGATTGCCAAGGCCTGGAATCATAGATGAAATCTCTTTCAGATTGCCTATGTTTTTAATTTTCTGAATCTGCTTCAGGAAGTCTTCTAGATTAAACTGATTGTTTTTAATCTTCTGATTTAGGCTACGTTGTTGTGCTTCGCTGTAAACCTGCTCTGCTCGTTCTACAAACGAAATCACGTCTCCCATACCCAGAATACGACCCGCCATTCGATCTGGATGAAAGAGGTCTAGATCCTGTATTTTCTCGCCCGTACCAATAAACTTAATGGGCTTTTGTACCACACTACGAATGGACAATGCCGCTCCGCCTCGTGCATCTCCATCCAATTTGGTCAGGACTACTCCACTAAAATCAAGGCGTTCGTTAAAGGTCTGTGCAGTGGTAACCGCATCTTGTCCAACCATAGCATCTACCACAAAAAGCGTTTCGGAGGGCTTTAGCTTTTCTTTGAGCAGGCATACTTCTTCCATCATGGAGTCATTTATTGCCAAACGACCCGCTGTGTCGACAATCATCAAGTCAAATGCTTTCTGTTTTGCTTCTTTGAGTGCATTTTGTGCAAGGATGATCGGATTTTTTTCTCCTGGATCGGTGTAAACAGGGACGTCCAATTGTGCACCTAGTTTGACCAGTTGTTCAGCTGCAGCTGGCCTATAGACGTCACACGCTACCAAAAGTGGATTTCTATTTTTTCGTTTGTAATAGTGGGCCAGCTTAGCGGCCAAGGTTGTTTTCCCAGCCCCTTGGAGGCCCACCAATAAAACAATCGCTGGGCTTCCCGTAAGCCGAACTTCTGCATGGGTTTCCCCCATTAACGCAGTCAATTCGTCCTTTACGAGTTTTGTAAACAGTTGTCCAGGAGAAACAGCGCTTATAACGTCGGTACCGATTGCTTTTTGTTTGATCGAATCTGTGACCTGTTTGGCAACTTTGTAGTGCACATCTGCCTGTACCAAGCTACGCCGAATTTCTTTTACCGTAGTGGCGATGTTTATGTCTGTAATACGGCCTTGACCCTTTAAGGTCTTGATGGCTTTTTCTAAATTCTTGCTCAGATTTTCAAACATAGGTTGCAAAATTTATAGCCTATTGGGCTGATGTATGTGATGGTACTGCTTGATAATAAAGTGTAACGCTATTGTCTTCCCGTAAAATGAGTGAAGCAATGGTTTGGACTTCTTCGAGCGATACGTTGCGTATGGAGTCAATTTCTTGGTGCACCAAATCCGTATCACCCAATGCCGTAGCAGTGGCTAGCTCTTGGGCCCGGTTTACGAGATCTACCCGTTCAAAAATCAATTGGGATTCCATTTGATTCTTGACCTTTTCCAATTCGACTGCTGTTGTTTTGCTTGCATTTTCAAGCGTTTTTACCAATTCTTTCTCTGCTGTTTCGAGCGTTACTCCATCTGAAAGCCTACCGTTGATGATGCATAGGCCAGGATCAAACGTCTCCGTGGTATACGCATCTATGCGCGTACACACCCTTTTTTTTTCTATCAATTGCGTCTGCAACAAGGCCGATTTTCCTTGTCTCAATAGGTTGCACAACACTTCGGTGGCATGGTAACCAGCCATGCCTTTTCCAGGCGTATGGTAGGCCTTGTATAACATGGAGAGCGGAACGTTTCCTTCTACTATTTTGCGCTTTGGCACAAGCTGTTTGGGCTCCTTAGGGAATGCGCTGTGGTAGGGTGTTCCAGGTGGAATGGGTTCGAACCATTTGGTACACAACCGTTCTACTTCTTTCCTTTGTACGTTGCCTGCAACCACTAAAATGGCGTTACTGGGCCGGTAAAATCGACGGAAAAAATCATGTACCGCACCAAGGGTGACCTCCTCTATATGGCGCACTGATTTCCCAATGGTGGGCCAATTGTAGGGGTGTATCGAATAGGCTAGGTCTGTTATATGATGCCATACGTCTCCATATGGTTGGTTTAAGTAGCATTCCTTGAACTCTTCTATGACTACTTTGCGTTGAATCTCCAGTGCACGTTCTTCAAACGCTATGCCCAGCATGCGATCGGATTCCAACCAAAAAGCAGTCTCTAGATTCATAGCTGGCAATGTACAGTAATAATTGGTGACATCTGGTGTCGTGTATGCATTGTTGTTACCCCCTACCTGCTGCAAGGGTTCGTCGTAAGCAGGAATGTTACACGAACCACTAAACATCAAGTGTTCAAACAAATGTGCCAAACCCGTTTGCGTAGGACATTCGTCTCGAGAACCTACCCGATACAACACATTCATAACAGCAATATGGCTGGCTGGATCCTCATGGACAACAACTTGCAGCCCGTTGCTTAATGTAAACTTTTCAAAATCAACCATTTATGCTTAAAAAGAGGTGGATAAATTCTTGCCAATGTTTTGTTGGTTTTTGTGCCAATGGGCTGTTAGGGTATTCAGATCAATCTTTCCAGAAAACGTTTGCACAACCGATCCGATCAAATGTATATCGGCAAAAGACCTTGCTGGTACGAGCCGAAACGTTACCCACAGGACGCCCCCTTTGGTATGCACCTCTATAGGACTTCTTAACCCATAACAAACGCTTGCTGCTAGTGCAGCTGCTACTGCTCCTGTACCGCAGGACAACGGTTCAACCTCCAAACCACACTCACAGGTTCGTATCCAGATGGCATCTCCTATTTTTTGTACAAAATTAAGGTTTACACCCATTTTTTCAAATGGAGCCATATGCCTCCTGGGAAATCCAAGGGTTTGCATATCAATTGATGCAACATCATCCACCATTTCTACACAATGACGCGTTCCATTGTCCACAAAATACGCTCCCGTTGCTAACAGTTGCACATCAGCTACATCCTGTAGTTTAAGGGAAACAAATGCATCCTGTATGACTCCTGTGTATGCTCCATCTATGGCCCAAAAACGAGCCTTTTGTGTCGCAACAGCTAGATGGTGTGCGTAGTGTAGTGCTGCCCTACTGCCGTTGCCACACAACCCACCACCTCGACTGCCGTCTGCGTTGTAATGCAGCAATGCAAAAGCATACCCTTCCTTTTTTTCAAGGGTTAATAGACCATCTGCACCAATGCCAAATTGCCTATGACACAGTTGTTGGGTACTGGTAGGATTGTATGCATAATGCTGATTTTTCATATTGTTTATGACGATAAAATCGTTGCCCGTGGCGTGGTATTTGACAAAATCAAGTTGCATACTTTATCGGAATGAAGATGCGGAACAGACCCCTTTGAGGTGACGCTGCTTCCTTTATACTTTTGTCTGAAATATACCTGAATATAGACATATCGGTGCGTTAAAAAAAATTTTTGATGTTTTCTTTTTTACCCCAATGGAGGCAGCCCTTTTTTGCATCAAACAAAAGCAACCATGCATACCAGCGCACCGTTTCATTGGGGTGGTTTGAAGCAATTCCTATGTCGTTTTGTCAGTCAATGAAATTATTTTTAGTTGCATCCCTTAGGTGGTAGAGACACAACTTGAGGCAATGTTGCGTTTCTCGTGTGCATCTTGTATTTTTTTGCTTATTTTTAAGGATTATCAATACAACCGATCAAACCACATGGCTTTTCTTATCACAACGTTGCAGTTTTTGGCAGGTTTGTCCATTATCGTGGGCATACACGAGCTCGGTCACTTACTTTGTGCCAAATTATTTAAAATCAGGGTAAAACAATACATGATCGGTTTTCCGCCTAAGTTAGTAAAATTTCAATGGGGCGAAACCGAGTATGCCTTGGGTTCCATCCCTTTGGGTGGCGCCGTTCAGATAGCAGGCATGGTTGATGAGTCGTTAGAAGATGTTGAAACATTCTCGTCTACCGCCCCCAACCCGTGGGAATTTCGCTCCAAACCAGCTTGGCAACGGTTGATCGTTTTATTGGGTGGCATTTTATTCAACCTGCTCAGTGCTGCGGTACTCTATATTGTTTTTGCTTGGGTACTAGGACACTCCTATTTTTCTAAGGACGAAATAAACAAATATGGTATTGTACCAAATGAGATAGGCATGCAAATGGGCTTTCAAGAAGGAGACAAGCTGATACGGATCAATGGCAAAGATTTTGAAGACTTTTATGACTCTATGTCGCTCCGTCTTTTGCTTGATACGCAGAGTTACTACACCGTTGAACGATCTGGTACAATCCTAGATATACCTATTCCGGAACGAATTATGGAACAATTGTCTGCTCAGAAACACCCGGTTCCTTTTTTGCAGCCCGCTTACCCCTATCGTGTGGGTGCAGTTGAACCCAATAGCAAAGCTGCTGCAGCAGGCCTAATGGCTGGGGATCAATTGCTTAAAATAGAAGAATACCCGGTTTTGTATGTGCATCAGTTGAAAAAGGCATTAACACTGTGTCAGGGAATGAACGCAACCATCACCTACCTGCGGCAGGGTGTAGCACAAACCACCTGCATACAATTGAATACACAAAAAGAAGTGCTGGGTATTCGACTTAAGACTATATTAACTCCAAGTCACATACGGTATTCTCTTCCTGAATCCATTCTAGCGGGTACACAAGAAACGTTGAAAGGTATGCAGGAGTACCTATTGGGTATCTGGAAATTAATTACCGGCAAACTTTCCGTAAAAAAGTCGTTGGGGGGGCCTATTAGCATTGCTCAAGCGTTTGGAAGCGAGTTTGTTTGGTGGGCATTTTGGAAGCAGGTAGCCAATTTCTCTATTGTCATTGCGTTGACCAACCTATTGCCGCTTCCTGTGTTGGATGGCGGTCATGCTTTGTTTGTTGTTTATGAAATGGTATCGGGCCGAAAACCTTCTGATCGCTTTTTAGCCATCTCTCAAAAATTGGGCATGATGCTTTTATTGGCACTGATGTTGTACGCATTTGGCAACGATATTCGCAAACTATTGGGCTCGTTTTGAATGCAATCATTCCCTATTTTCCCTATTTCAACCAAGATTGAACCTGTGGGGTTGTTTTTTAAATAGGTGTTTTAATGTTTTTTTCTATGTTGTTGATTATAGAGGCATGCGTCTATAATCGAGTGTGTTTTTGTTCTATTTGGCATATTATTTGCTTATACTTTTAAGAGGGAGAGGTAGTTCGGTTGGAATAATGAAGATACGGAAAGTTGGCCCTGCGCAACAGCACTGCTTTCTCCGTACTTTTGTCTTGATACAAGAGTACGCAAAAATCAAGCGCTGATTTCCTTTTCCTCTTTGCCTGTCCGCTTGCTATGCACTCTTTTTTCAAAGACGCGAGGGCAGTACGGACCAGAGAGAAACCCGCAACTTGAATCGGGGGTAGTATATACGATATACTTTCAACAATTTTTTTGTTTTTTTAGTTGCTGTTAAAATTTCGTATAGTTTGCTTGCAATGCCTTGCCAGGTATAGAGCTGTGTATTTTTTTGAATACTTTCAAAATCAAATAGAAAACTCAGCCATAGGTATCAATAGAAATCGTTTGTATACATATGTACTTTAATCAAGCATTCTTAATGAATGGCACTTTTTCCTCTGGATGGGGAGAAGAAGGAGTTGGCAGTATGATCGAGTTGGTTGTTTCGGAGGACGAAGACACATCTAATTCCCATACATTGGAGCGCATACCCTTACTTGCGTTGCGCAATACCGTATTGTTTCCGAATGTAGTGGTTCCAATCACGCTCAAAGAGCGTCAAGCCATGCATTTAATCGAAACCATTCACGAACAGGATCGCATAGTAGGTATCATCGCACAAAAAAAACCAGAAACCTTTACAGGAAAGAAGACCGATATCTATACCATAGGCACATTAGCAAAGGTTATTAAGGTTGTCAACCTCCCCAATGGCAAAACAATTGCCTTGGTACACGGCAAGCATAAATTCCAAACCACGCAGGTATTTACAGAATCTCCTTGGCTGGAAGCACATATAACATTAATCAAAGACAAACCCTATAAGGAGCAGAAAGCATCACTCGCCTTAATCCAGTCTTTAAAGGACGTGGCCGTTAAGTTGCTTAAATTCCGATCTGATATCCCCAACGAAATGCAGACGGTGTTAAACAACATAAAAAGCCCTGACTTCTTAACGCATTTTTTAGCATCTAGTTTGAATGCGGATGTTGCATACAAACAAAAGCTACTGGAAACCAATGACGGAATCAAACGTGCCCGATTGCTTTTGGAATATTTGCTAAAAGAGTTAGAGCTTTCTCAGCTAAAAAAAGAGATTCAAGATAAGGTTCACTCCGATATCAGCCAGCAGCAACGGGATTACTATTTGAGACAACAAGTAAAAGTGTTGCAAGATGAATTGGGCGAAGGGGACTTCTCGGAAGAAATAGAAGCCTTGCGTGAAAAAGGAAAGCGCAAACAATGGCCGAAAGAAATAGCCGCTTTCTTTTCGAAAGCGTTGGATAAAGCTGAGCGCATCAGTCCCAATAGCCCAGACTATTCCATTAGCATCAACCATGCAGAATTATTGGTAGAGCTTCCATGGGGCATATATACCAAAAACAACCTTGATTTGAATCGAGCCAAAAAGATTTTTGATTCCGATCATTACGGTATTGAGAAAGTCAAGGACCGCCTATTGGAGTTTATGGCTGTTTTACAACTTAAAAAAAATATGAAAGGCCCCATTTTATGTTTGTGCGGCCCTCCAGGAGTAGGAAAAACCTCTTTAGGTAAGTCCATCGCCAAAGCATTGGGCAGAAAATACATCCGTATTGCGTTAGGAGGGCTCAACGACGAAGCAGAAATACGGGGCCATCGAAAAACCTATATTGGCGCCATGCCGGGAAAAATCATCTACAACATACAACGTGCCGGTTCTTCTAACCCCGTAATCGTCCTAGATGAAATCGATAAAATCGATGGCATGCGTGGCGATCCAGCTGCTGCTTTATTGGAAGTACTGGATCCGGAACAAAACCATACCTTTGTAGACAACTTTTTGGAAGTACCGTACGATCTCTCCAATGTCTTGTTTTTGGCTACAGCGAATGCATTGGACCGCATTCCTGCTGCGTTGCAAGACCGTATGGAAGTCATAGAGGTAACCGGATATGTCTTAGAAGAAAAAGTACAAATTGCAAAAAAACACCTCTTCCCCAAACAACGTAAGGAGCATGGACTGAAAGCATCTGATCTAACCATTCAAGAGGACGCCTTTGCTGCGCTTGTAGAAGGGTATACACGCGAATCTGGTGTGCGGGAATTTTCGCGTCAAATCGCACATGTTTGTAGAAAAACAGCAAAATCCATTGCACTCCACGAGCCTTATGTAAAAAAGCTTAAACAAGCAACACTCATCCCGTTACTGGGTCCAGCGATTTTTGACAACGAAGGCTACCAAAAAGTAATGTTACCAGGTGTTTCTGTTGGATTGGCGTGGACAGCCGCTGGAGGGGAGATCTTGTTTATAGAATCGGTGTTAAGCAGAGGCAAAGGCCGCATCAACTTGTCGGGTCATTTGGGCGAGGTAATGAAAGAGTCGGCTCTGACGGCACTTTCCTACCTCAAGGCCAACGAGCAATATTTGGATGTAGCACATGGCGTATTTGAGAACTATGATTTGCACATACACGTACCATCTGGTGCAGTACCCAAAGATGGACCATCGGCAGGGATTACCCTCTTTGTTTCATTGGCTTCGCTTTATACGCAGAAAAAAGTCAAAGACCGATTGGCTATGACGGGCGAAATCACCTTGCGGGGACAAGTCTTGCCTGTAGGAGGCATCAAAGAAAAAATTTTAGCTGCCAAACGGGTGGGCATGAACGAAATCATACTGAGCAGTCAAAATAAAAAGGACGTTCAAGAAATCAAAGAACTGTACCGAAGCAACGTAACGTTTCATTACGTAGACCATGTAGAAGAAGTCTATCGGTTGGCATTGGAATCGGAAAAAGTTTCCACTGCCAAAGTCTGGGAGGAACATATCGTGCCTCCTACGGCTACAGATCCTGTAATGGTTTCGTAAGTGCTTGCTTTCCCCCTTGCATTGCTTCTTTTTTTTACATACCTTTTTTGAATAGGGTACAAGAAAACCGCATCCATAAAACAACGGTTAAGGACCGTTTCCATGAAAAGTTGTATGGGTTCTAAGTAGCTTGTTTGCACAAACAACCGCAACATATGCAGATGCATGCAGCAGTTGTGTACAGAACGAACAGCCACCATTGAGACTTATAACATTGCATTGAAGCAGTTCCATATTGCCTATAGGCCCTTTTTGTGCTTTTTACACTATTTCTATTTTGGTTCAATCCAAATAGTAAATATATTTGTCTAATTTTCAAGGCGAAAAAAATAGAGAAAAAACAAAAAAACAAAAATATGAATCACAAATTCAATTTTTTATACCAAATCCGTCCCATATACTACCTTCCTGTAGTATGCTTGGCGCTAACCTGTGGGAGCAAAGAAACATGTGCACCTAGAAGTACACCAAAGCCGCCGAAATCTTCTCTGGGGCACCCTGTAGAGCCTAACACCACCCAAGCAGTCCCTACTCCTACTACCAAGCCAGGCCCAAGGGCTGTTGAATCGAGCAATGGGACTGCTTTCTTCGTCACCAGCAACGCAGGGCAGTGGGTCGCCTTCTTCTTCGCCACCAGCAACGCAGGGCAGTGAGTCGCCTTCTTCTTCGTCACTAGCAGCGCAGGGAACAACATCCAATGAAAGCTTAGAGCCTGTGATACCTATAAATAGAAATGAGAATCAACCCTATCCCCAAGAAAGAGAATCAATCGAGAAGCATATTAAAGAAACTGTTACAGCCATACAGCAGAAGATCGACAAGGCAATAGATGTTCAAGCCACTATAGATGGAGTGTGGCATAATCAACAGATTAAGCTTATTGATAGATGGTATGATAAGATTCAATGGAAAGGCCAAGATACATGGAACAACTGGCTTAGAAGTAGTGAGAAAAAGGATAAAGAAGAATGGAAGAATTTGTTTAAAAAACAAACATTTAAAGAAAAAAAAGAGTATTTAACTAAAGTTAATGCCTTCCTAGGACCACATCTAATACACACTAAGAATCCGAAAGTTGTCTTTAAAAACCTAGAATGCGAAAGACAAGATGCTTATAAAAAAATAGCCGAAGCAGCGAAGAAGAATCTAGCCTTTAATTCAGATGCAGATCCAAAAATTATTATTAATCAGGCTCTACAAAGCCTAGAGGAGTATAAAAATAAACTGAACGAAGTTCAAAAGACGCTTCCGGACGATACTGAAAAGTTTCACCAAAGGTTAAGAGAGGTTTTTGAAGCAGTTTGGGAAGAGATAGAGAAGGATACGAAATATAAGGAACTTGTCAATCTTTTGAATACAATTTTGGTGTAACTTCCATAAGCCATTACTCATTAACGAGAATGAGGGATTAGCAATATGATGTGTTCCACATTCCCTACCTCCAGAATTTGGATAAATGAATAAATGTGCTTAACCTACTTGGTTATACCGAAATTCCGCACAAAAAATAATAATTGATTGATTTTCAGATCTTTATTTTTTTCGTCGAGTGATTTTTTCTAAAATAAAGAATTGGTCGTCAATTGCTTACGGATTTTGTGCGGAATGTTGGGTTATAGCGTTCTGCAACACCAAAAGACCATCCTATGTTAAGATTTGTTGCCAATACACCTTAACGCATACAGCTTCTATCCGTATCAGTGGTTAAAGCTAGAACAACGCAGCCACATTCCAACCCAGACGCATACCGAATCCATCTAGTCCGATGATAAATCCGTTTTTACCTTCACGCTCAACCCCAAAGTCTCCAAAGACAAAACATCTTTCCTCCAAGTCTTTTTTTGCTGCTTTTTCAATCACCCCTAGTGATAGTAAGTCGACTTTAATAGCCTTTCCAAGGCGAGGCCCTACGAACAAGCGCCATTGCCGGTCTTTTCCAGGATAAAAACAAGCGGTAACAGGAACGGTAAGGTGATGCATGCTAAGCAGCTGTGGTGAATCTAGAAGCTGCAAGTTACTGGTACTTTTTACAATTCCAGACCGTAACCCAAACCAATTGGCAAGTTTGTATTCTAGAAAGATGAAGACACCACCTTCACCCCCATACGCCACGAGGGGCGCATCGCGGTCCACAACTTGCATGGTTGTCGAACCAAAAAACGTCCCTCCAAACTTGAATTTAGGGATTGGTTTTTCAGGTGTAACGGGCGGGCTGGTTGGACTCCCACTGTTAGAGTCACTTCTAACGTCGCTTTTAATGTCATTTTGAATAATGATGTTAATGGATCCTTCTTCCTTTAATTTTTTCCTTAATCCTTGGATTTCTTTAGCGAGTGCTTCTTTGCTTTCCTTTGCTGTATTTTCTGTATCCGAGTGAGCTGGTAAAGTGCATAAGGTACTTGCTAAAAAGAATGTTGTGGTGAAAGTGTATAGAAACTTGTTTTTTTTAATTGTTCTCATCATCAATATGTGTTTATCGGTTCTGTGTATATACTATAAAAAGCCAGTCTTTCCCATGATTCAATAGGGTTAATTGTTAGGTACCATAAAGAACTGGTTTGGATCAAAGTTAAATAATTCGGGAGAGACTTCCCATTCTTTTTGAATAAATTCCCATGGAGTTTTTCCG
>JAYTOH010000049.1:0-6276 GCA_043747895.1 Amoebophilaceae bacterium | reverse complement strand
TTGGTGTTCGGATACGATTGTACAAATTTATTTATAAAACATGATTAACATACATTTAGTCGATGGCAGGTCGAAACAAATTCCAAAAGGAACAATAGGTGCTTCGATTGCAGAACAGTTTGGTGAACCATCTGTGTATGCTATTCTAGCTATGGAAGTAAATGGTACTGTGTGTGACCTAAACCGTCCTATTCAAACAGATGCCACCATTCGGTTTCTGAGGTGGGATGACGACGCAGGCAAGCAGGTATTTTGGCATTCTTCTGCCCATCTATTGGCGGCTGCTTTGGCAGAGCTGTATTCCCCTGTTTTCTTTGGCATAGGTCCAGCCATTGAACAAGGATTTTACTACGATGTAGACTTGGGAACAGAAGCTGCTCAGCTCTTAGACCTAGCTGCCATAGAGCAAAGAATGCTTGCATTGGCCCACCAAAAAGAGCCCTTTGTGCGTCGGTCCGTAAGCAAAGCAGAAGCCATCGACTTCTTTACCAGAAAAGGAGATCCGTATAAATTGGAACTGATTCAAGGACTAGAAGATGGAACCATTACCCTTTACCAACAAGGCGACTTCATCGATTTGTGCAAAGGGCCGCATTTGCCTCATGCTGGGTTTGTCAAAGCGGTAAAGCTTTTGAACGTTTCGGGAGCCTATTGGCGCGGAAACGAAAAAAACAAACAACTCACCCGTATCTATGGCATTGCTTTTCCAGAAAAGCAAGCACTCACCGTTTTTCTAACACTTAGAGCGGAAGCACAGAAACGCAACCATCAGAAAATAGGACAAGACCTTGAACTGTTTGCCTTTTCGGCCAAAGTAGGCCTCGGATTACCTCTTTGGTTGCCTAAGGGAGCCATTCTGTACCAAAATCTGATGCAGTTCTTGCAAGGAGAACAGGTCAAGCGAGGCTATCAACCCGTGATTACCCCACATATTGGTCACAAGGAACTTTACATTACTTCTGGCCATTACGAGAAGTATCAAGAAGATTGCTTTCAACTCATTCGGACCAATGAAGAAGAAGAAGCATATCTCTTAAAACCAATGAATTGCCCGCATCATTGCGAAATTTACGCCCATATACCCCGTTCGTACAAAGACCTGCCATTGCGTTTGGCAGAGTTTGGCACTGTATACCGCTATGAATTACATGGTGCGCTTCATGGCCTTACCCGTACGCGTTGCTTTACCCAAGATGATGCACATATTTTCTGCCGCCCAGATCAAGTCCAAGAAGAGTTTTCCAAGGTCATTGATTTGGTTTTACACGTATTTAATGTGTTCCAATTTGCCGACTATACCGCACGTCTTTCGTTTAGAGACCCCGCGAGCAATGCATACATCGGCAAAGCGGAAGATTGGGAGGTAGCTGAACAATCCATCCGTACGGTGGCAGCAAACAAGGGATTGGCCACGACGGTTGCCTTAGGAGAAGCTGCCTTTTATGGGCCTAAAGTGGATTTTATCGTAAAAGATGCATTGGGTAGAAAATGGCAATTGGGCACCATTCAATTGGATTACCAACTTCCCCTGCGATTTGATCTAACGTATATAGGTGCCGATGGACGCAAACAGAGACCAGTCATGATCCATCGGGCACCGTTTGGTTCTTTGGAACGATTTATTGCCATTCTCATAGAGCACACCGGTGGTAAATTTCCGTTTTGGCTGGCTCCAGAGCAAATAACACTTCTACCAGTCTCTGAGAAGTACAACGACTACGCTGCCACCCTACACCAATTGTTCTTGGAAAAAAGTTTGCGCAGCCACGTAGATAGCCGCAACGAAACCATTGGCAAACGCATTCGGGAGACCGAATTGCGCAAAGTTCCCTATATGTTGGTGCTCGGCGAAAAAGAAGCAAGCGACCAAACGGTTACCGTACGCAAACAAGGCGGAGGAGGACAGGAAACGTTGGCGTTACAAATATTTGTAACGCGTATGTGTGCAATGGCGAAAAAGCCTGTTTAGAACATTACGCAATACCTTAAAACCCACCTTCCATATAGAAAATATATTTGACAATGAATTTCTTTTATAAAAACATGGTGGAAGGTGCGTTAAGGCAATTCTTGCTCTTCAAATCTTTTGCTCGAGAAGTATTTCCCTACGGTGTAACCGATCAAGGCTGCTATGATCATTACAATCAAATCTTTCTCTAATTCTAGAAATAAGAACAGCACGGTGCTTTTCTGAAAGAGGACCAAAAATAGGTCTATGTACAGGAGGCCGTAAAGTCCACTGAAAATCATCCAAGCTACCGAAATAGGTTGTTCTTTTTTGAACTTCTGAATCCAAAAAGCAGCCAGGATAACAGCACCTACGGAGAGCAGGATCAATAGAAAAGAAAAAATAGGATACAAGAGTATGTTTGCCAAGGCATTATAGCAAAGGGCCAAACCACCCAATATATTGTTCATTACGCCTTCTGAATCAATGTCTTTTTTTAATATTTCATCCAATGAATCGGAGGTCTTCTGCGCTTCACTGCCACTACTATCGTTTGCATCTGCTTTGATGTGTTGCAGTAGGCTAAGCGCCGTCTGAGCATGCGAAATGAGTCCACGAGCCATAGGTTTTATGGCTTGGATGGTGTTGTTTTTTTCGTACAATGCTGCACGAGCGTAGTATGGCCTGGAAAGACTTGTGCTTATAAAAACAAAAATGGCTAGTAAGTAAGATGGTGTACGCATACGTTTTAAGTTGGATTATTTTTTTATAAAAAGTTTTTCAATTAGATTATTTAAGGGAGGACCCTATTGAGGTCTCTTTATTTAATATCTTAATTTTTAGAAAAAGTTCATAATCGACCTCTCATGAATATTCAAAAGAAACTTGCTATTCTGTTTGCCAGAGGAGGCACCTGTAATGCCGAACGACTCTTGCCTGAATTAGTAGAGAACGATCAATTGATAACGAATAGACAGTTTAGCGACCACTTAAAATTTTTGTACCTCTATTCCGATTTGCTTGCTTATTATGACACAAACAATCAAAAACTCAACCAAAATGTATGGCGTGCGTTCTTAGAACAGGACGATACGGTTATCCGCTCGTTGATTTTGCATACCAATATCGATAAAGTCAAAAAAAACATTCAAAAAGCTGTGCTTACATTGCGACGGCAAGATGCGGGTATTGCAGACAGTGCACACATTGTTGGTATTTTGGCAGTAGCACGAGAAATGCTTGTCTTACTAGACTATTGGCACAAAAACCTATCAAACGACGATGTGATCCGTACCAAGTTGGATGTATTGATACACGAAGAGTTGAATATGCACATCAGCAATCTTTATAGAATGCTGCTGCAGCACAGCAAGCAACAGGATATACCATCTTTGGTGGATTTTTGTGTTTTTTTAGAGCAACTGTGCGCCGATTCTGCTTTATGGGAATTGAAGGGATCGCTGATTTATGATCCATTAACAAGCGTTATCGCAAACGGTGCACAATCGATCGATTGCTTGGATGATTTTTTTGATGTTCTTTTTAAAATTGTTTATCAGTTAAAGGAATTGGCTGCAAACGACTATTTTGATACGCTTCAGACACAAAATAAAAGTCCTCATATAGCGCTTTTGATTGCTTTTTTGCAACTGTTAAATTATGCAGAGGCACATTTGAATTATGTACCACAAAGGGCACTGAATCAGTATTACAGAACTGTTTTAAAGTTGAACAACAATCCTTCTATTCCCGATAAGGCTTACGTTCATTTTGGCCTTAGTCCAGGGTTTGATTTTGCTTTTGTACCCCAAGGCACTCGTTTGGTAACCAAAAACCCAGTCAATGGAGAAGATATCTTATTTGAGACAGATACAGACCTAACCGTAAACAAAGCTAAAATTAAGCAAGTCAATGTGTTGTTGGCGCAAAAAAGTATCAATACACACGATAAAACCATTGCATTATCCGCTGTTACCTACACGGAAGAAGCATTGCAAAGGCTTCCTTTTCAATTATTTCCTTCCACAAGTGCAAAGCATACCTTATCGAAGCAAGCATACGAGCGGCTAGCCTTTTTAGTATCTTCTCCTTTGTTTTACCTTTCTGAGGGTATGCGTACCATTACCCTAATATGCAAACTTACGTCTGGTTCTTTTCATCAATTGCTGAGACAAAATACCGATAGAGAAAATTGTTCCGATACAGCATTTTTAGCTGCCTTGGCAGAACAGTTTACTGCGATTGTGCATGTACGGGTAACTACTCAAACAGGTTGGTTGAGTGTAGAAAATAAAGAAATAACAGTAGAGTTTATCCCTGAAAACCATTCCATATTGCTTGTTGTTCGATTGTGTACAGACCTTCCTGCTATCGACAAATTGGCCATTGAGGACCAAGATGGATTTCCGAATATGGATGCCCCTTCTCTATCTATTAGTATGCACAATGGCATGCCTTTGATGGGCTTGCCTATGCTCAACGAATTGGTACTTGAAAAGGTGGACCTGAAAGTGCATGTGCAAGGGCATCGTGGATTGGTATTGCAAAATCAGTTGGGTATCATTGATAACAGTCAATTGATCGAGCCATTTGGCCCACTGCCTAAAGTAGGTAGTAGTTTTTACATAGGCAGTGGAGAGGTATTTTCTAAAAGTCTTACCAAATTACAGCTAAACATCAAGTGGGATGACTTGCCTGCTATAGAAGGTGGATTCAAACGTTATTACGAAGCATACCCTACGAAAGTGCACAACGAGGACTTCAAGGTTGCTATTGCTTATTTGAACCATCAGCATTGGAATCCTTCTTATGCACCTGCTAGGCAAATGGTTCCTCTTTTTCAGGTTGTGAAAGCAAACAACAAAGGAAATGAAAAATTAGATATCTTTCGGACCATTGACAACATCGATGTAGCGGCATTGGGCATTACAACGTCCAACGAACCATTGGATCTTTCGATCTATGGACCGCACACCACCGCTGGGTTTTTAAAATTACAACTATGTGGACCGGAACAAGCATTTGGGCATGCCGTTTATCCCAATTTAATGAGCAATGTACTGGTACAGCATATCAAAAAAAAGCAAGCGGGGCCAAGTGTATTGTGCAACGAACCCTATACGCCTCGCATAAAGTCTATTACGTTGGATTACGAAGCAGTAGAATCGATTGTATTAATGGCCCCTCTTGGAGCCGAAACGCAGCAATACGCAACAAATCTTTTTCACATTACTTCGTTCGGTTATACAAAGATATTCCCTAAAAGGGTAGCTGTCCCTGTGGCATTGCTGCCTGTGGCACAAGAACAAAAATTCTTTATAGCTTTTGGCATAGCAGATTGTAACGGTAGTACGGTAACCATGCACATAGAAATTGGAGAAATCATCTTGGAATCAGATAAAAAATTACATAAGCCGCGTTGGTTGTATTTGTCGGAAGATGTTTGGATCCTTTTCAAGGAAGAATCTATTGTAGTAGATGGAACCAATGGATGTACGCAGTCTGGTATTATTGTATTTGACTTGCCCTCTAGGGCCACCCAAAACAATACCCATATGACGCCTGGGTTGATTTGGATTAAGGCCTGCTTTTTGAACGATATAGAAACATTGCCCACCATTATGGGCGTATATGTGCAAGCCATGCGTGCATCTAGGATTTTAGATAAAAATGGAGTGTTTTCTACACCGGTACTACCGGAACGGTCGATACAAGACTTCCAAGTGCCCATAGAAGGGATTGAAAACGTAGTGCAGCCTTTTAAAACCTTCAGCGGCAGGCAATACGAGAACCACCAAGCGTTTTATAGACGTGTAAGCGAACGCTTAAGACATAAGAATAGAGCCGTATCTGCATGGGATTACGAACGCCTTGTTTTGGAAAGATTTCCAGAAATTTTTCGTGTGCAATGTCTTAATCATACCGTAAAGCAGGCTCCAACTAGCGTTCGCCCTGGTCATGTAACACTGGTAGTCATTGCTAAGGCAACAAATATGTCTTTAGACAAACTACCCCTTGCGTGCGCTTCTTTGCTGGCCGAAATTACATCCTACATCCGCTCTGTGAGCGCGCCTTTTATACGATTTAATGTCATCAACCCGGTGTACGAAGATATGAAAGTAAGCATCACGGTTCGGTTTAAGCCTGGATATGAGAGGGGGTTGTATCTACATACATTGCAACAAGACTTGCGCAACTTCCTTTCTCCTTGGCTGTTGGATCCATCAAAAGGGATTCAGTTGGGTGGTACCATGCCAACATCGCACGTAATAGACTTTATCAACAACCGTCCCTATATAGAAGGCATAGGAAATTTTTCTATATTAAAG
>JAYTOH010000048.1:0-7541 GCA_043747895.1 Amoebophilaceae bacterium | reverse complement strand
CTTATTACCATGACTTTTTTCAATCTGGCTGGGATGATTTGGCACAGCTCTTTTCATATCACACAGATTGCCAAAGAAATTGGAGTTTCTAAAGCAGCGCTTTCTCTGATAAATACACCCTACAGTGTGGTGGACCTTCCACAAGCCAAACCACTTTTGGCTTCCAATGGCGTAATTTCATTTGATAAAATTGTTTTCCACTATACCAACGATAAGACGGTATTGTTTGACAACCTTTCTATAACCATCCAGGGCGGACAAAAAGTAGGATTGGTGGGCTTTTCTGGGTCTGGCAAAACTACTTTTGCGCATTTGATTTTACGCTTGTTTGATGTACATGGAGGCACGATTTGCATAGATGGTCAGAATATTGCAACTGTTGCGCAGGATACATTACGGGAACAGATTGCCATGATACCACAGGACCCTACGCTTTTTCACCGTACCATTTTTGAAAACATTCACTATGGGCGTCTAACGGCAACCAAAGCAGAGGTAATAGAGGCGGCTCGATTGGCGCACTGCATGCAATTTGTAGAACAATTGGCAGATGGCTTGCAAACTATGGTTGGGGAACGCGGTATAAAACTCTCTGGAGGTCAACGGCAACGTATTGCCATTGCACGTGCTATCTTAAAAAATGCACCTATTCTTATTATGGACGAAGCCACCGCTGCACTGGACTCGGTTACGGAAAAATTTATTCAGGGGAATTTAAAAGACATCATGCACCATCGAACCACACTTGTGATTGCACACCGTTTGTCTACCCTGCTTTCTATGGATCGTATTTTGGTTTTTGATCAAGGCGTCATTCTAGAAGACGGTTCGGTTTCAGAACTTTTGGCTAGAGAAGGACGCTTTGCACAATTATGGAAAATGCAAGCTGGTGGCTTTTTGCCAGACCAAGAAAACGTCTAAACCATGTTGGGTAACGGTGTAGAGGGTGAGGGATTCGAACCCCCGGTACCGTTTCCGGTACTACGGTTTTCAAGACCGTTGCATTAAACCGCTCTGCCAACCCTCCAAATACAAAAGGCAATCTACACAAACTAAACTACATTGTTACTCCAAGTTCAAGCCACAGCTTTGGGCAATGAAATGGCCTGTCCTTATTCTACATCGTCTAAATCCACCATATCATCAGTAGCAGACGTCGTTTTTAAGGGTGTTACTCCTCCAGAAAAATTAAACTTCATTACTTCTGAACTGGGCAAATCCAATGGGCGCACCAACTCGGGAGATACAAGGACTAGGATACCCGCTAAATCATACGAATTGGGCAAGTAAACCGCTACATGATCGGGCATGGAAAGCATTTCTAGCGATTCTTTTGTAAGAAAACCAATTCGGTAGACCTGTGTTGTTTTGTCTACTAAGACGATAACCGGCTTGTCAAATTTTCCTTTGCTGCTTACGAAAGCGGAAGTAAAATCTTTTAAGGAAGTATACAGCATGCTCACAAAGGGCAACTTTTTGATCAGTGCTTCCGTAAAGCCAAATGCAGATTGTACCAATAAAGTAGATCCTATATATCCTAAAAGGGTGATGGAGGAGGCTACAATAAACATGCCGAGTCCTGGAATGCCAAAGCTCGCCAATCCGTCAATCTTTTGAAGCACACCAGAGATTAAATACAGTGTAGCCCCTAGGGGGGCAACCAATAACAATCCTCTAAAAAAATAGAGTAACAATCGATTCAGATATGGTTGTTCCGTTTTCATGATCCAGTAATAAACTATCTGTCTGAGTGCACCAAGAAGGTAGTAACAAACCTACGTTGTACCAGCAATTTACTAAAAAAGAACAGCTCGAGCAAAAGATTGTCCAACACCCAGTCTTTGTAAAACACCGGATCCAAACAACCTGGTAAAAGGGCTGTCCTGGTAGGAAACATAAAAAAATGGCACCCACAACAAAATCCTAAAGTAATGGTGTAAGATTTTAACTTATTTAATTCATTACCAATAATTAAAATAAGGAAAGAAAAGATTGTTCGGTTTTGGCCTGATCGGGGTATTGTGGCCCATTTTGGCTGCTTTTTAATTAAACCTTTACTTTAAAATAAATCATTTAAAAATTGATTTTTAGTTTTTTATAATTTAAAATCGAATATTATTTGGTTTTACAGCCAGCTGCACAACGGGACTGAAATGCTACACCGTTGGTGGAACCATTTGACTGCACCGGTTAGCCATCTCTAACGGGAGAGGGAGTGCTGCCACAACATATACTCTATAGGAATGCAGTTGCGGATTGCCCCCCTTTGAGGGGATACTGCTTGCACCGTACTTTTTTCTGGATACAAACGTACCAAAAAAATCCAGTGCTGTTACCATGTGATTAGCCTGATTCTAATATAGTTTAGATATATCTAAAATAAAAATTTAGATAGCCTAAATATATTTTGCCTAGTCAAATTTATAATTTAGACAAGGCTAAAAACAGGTGGTACAGGAGGCCTCTGTACATAGATTTAGATTTATCTAACTATTTATTTATATTTGTCTAATATGTTTCAAACACGCTATTTATGCAACGGGTATGATGTTACTAACGCATTCAGAAGAAGATTACTTAAAAGCAATCTATACACTTTCTGAGGGTAAAAAAACACTGGTGACAACTTCTGCAATTGCCAACGCATTGTGCACAAGTGCTGCATCCGTTACCGATATGATTCAAAGATTGCATGCAAAACAATTCCTATGTTATCAAAAATACCAAGGGGTGCAATTGGCAGAACAAGGGAAAAAGTTAGCAGTCAAAATCATCCGCAAGCACTTCTTATGGGAGGTATTCTTGGTAGAAAAGTTAAAATTTGGATCGAGCGAAATTCATGCAGTAGCCGAGCAATTGGAACACATTCACTCAGACGTATTGATCGAACGCTTGGAGGATTTTCTAGGACACCCACAATACAGTCCTCATGGTATGGCCATCCCCAATTCTGATGGAGAAACGATTGCCAAGCCGAGTATGTTGTTGTCGGAAGCAAAGGAAGGGGAAAGCGGCATCGTATGCACCATTAAAGATGATTCAAATGATTTTCTGCAATATATATATAAAAGAAACATTTATTTGGGTGTAAAACTAACAGTAGCAGAAAAAATTCATTTTGACGAATCTATGGACATACTAATTGACAATCAAAATAGAATAAATGTTTCCCGCAAAATTACCGATCGCATTTTGATCCGTTCTTAATCGTTTCAAATACCAAATAAACTGCTTAACCATCGTATAACATGATTGCATGCTTGAAAAATAAATGTACATGTGCAACACATAATTTTCTTGTGATACTGTTTTTTTCTTGGGCATTAGCCGCTTGCTCTGAGGGTACTTCCGAAGCAGTATTTACCATTGTCACGACCACTAGCATGCTCGGAGATGCTGTTCAAAACATCGTACAAGAAGATGCCAAAGTTGTTAGCTTGATGGGACCAGGTATCGATCCACATACCTATCAAATTACCCAAAAAGATGCTTTACAACTCAAGAAGGCAGATATTATTTTCTATAACGGCCTTTATTTAGAAGGAAAAATGGCCGATTTACTTCAAAAAATGGCCAAAAAAAGAGCTGTTTTTGCAGGTGGTGACGCATTGTGTGAGGACCAACTGATATTTGATGCCAATGCATTTCCTATGGGGATAGATCCACACATCTGGTTTGACGTAAGGTTGTGGCAACAAGTGGTTGCCTTTGTGAGTCAAAAACTCCAAAAAGCAAGACCGGAATCAGCAGCGCAGTATCAAAAAAATACCATTGCATACTTAGCTAAATTAGAAGCATTACATCAAGAAATGGAGCAACAAATTCAATCCATTCCTGAACAACAAAGGGTATTGATTACGGCCCATGATGCCTTTGGTTATTTTGGCAGGGCCTACAACATACAGGTTGTTGGCTTGCAAGGCATTTCTACTGCAGCCGAATGTGGTTTGCAAGACATTCAACGCATTGTACAGCTTATTTTAGAACGCAAGATCAAAGCTGTCTTTTTTGAAACCTCTGTCTCGGATAGATCCATGCGCGCAGTGTTAGAAGGTTGTGCCCATTATGGCCACAACGTAGCGATAGGAGGATGCTTGTACTCAGATGCCCTTGGGACTGCAGGTAGCCCAGAAGGAACCTACTGTGGCATGATTCGAGCCAATACCCAAATCATTGTTTCTTCCCTTAAATAAAGATGATGCAACAACTTAAAAGTACCTCCATGGTCGTTCGGGATTTAACGGTTGCCTACAAAAAAGATAAAGTGATCCTGGATAAAATTAACCTTGTTTTACCCACGCAAAAAATCATTGGCATTATAGGACCCAATGGAGCAGGAAAATCTACCCTGTTAAAGGCTTCTATGGGATTGATTCCGTATCAATCGGGAGAGGTTACATTATTTGGGAAACCTATTGATGCTGTGCGGCGAAGAGTTAGTTATATTCCTCAGAAAGAGAGCATAGATTGGGATTTTCCGGCTTCGGTCTTTGACATTGCTCTTTTGGGTCGATACAATCGATTGGGGATTTTTGAGCGGCCAAGCAAAGTGGATAAAGCCATAACGATGCAGTGCTTGGAGGAAATGGGTATTGCAGATCTGGCCAAACGGCAAATTGGGGAATTGTCTGGGGGACAACAACAACGGGTGTTCTTAGCAAGAGCATTGGCACAAGATGCACAATTGTATTTTATGGATGAGCCTTTTACAGCCGTTGACGTTACCACAGAAAGGGCCATCGTGTTGTTGTTGAAAAAAATGGTTGCAGCAGGCAAAACCATTGTGGTCGTACACCATGATTTGGGTTCGGTATACGAATACTTCGACTGGATAGTGTTGCTCAATCATACCGTTGTTGCCACAGGGGCAACCAAAACAGTCTTTACTGCTGCCTCATTGGAACAAACGTACGGCAGCAAATTCCCTTTTATTCGATCGTACGTTCCTACGGAAACGCCGTAATGGCAAAAACGCAACAAGAACTTGAATCCGATTGGGTATTATAGTGCATGGTTTGCTCAATCAATTGTTCTTAAAAATTTTTGAACCAATATAGGTTTTGGCAGATTTTCAATCTCTTGCAATGAGAAAGGCTGTAAGGAAAAGCATTGTAGTGCCATTGCTGCTTCGTTCAAAAACGAAGTAGAAATGGCTATTCGATGGAATTTTACAAGCAATCTCTGATGCGTAAGCAGATGCGTTGTTGCGTATGCAGGGGTTGTCAATGCCTTAGGCCAATCGTGTATCAAACGGAGCAACGGATCGGTGTGCTGTGCCGTAGGCAAACAATCGTCATTTTCTATCAAATAGAAATCATACATTCCTTGCCAAATATCCCCTTTGGCTCGCTTTTTCATGTATAATTGTTGTTTGTATTCCAAAACAATGTAGTCAAAATACCGGACCCTCTTAACCAACTTGCTGGTTTTAATAGGCAATGTATATTGTTTGTTTGCTTGGTAAGCAACACATTGTTTTGTAAAAATACAAGTAGCACACAAAGGTTGCTTTGGCGTACAGTGTAGTGCCCCAAACTCCATAATTGCCTGACTATAGGTATCTGGCCGTAGAGGGTCTACCAATAGATTGGCCAATTGTTGTATGGCTACTCTTCCCTGTGTGGTAGAAATATCGTGCATGAGCCCAAACAAGCGGGACAATACGCGATAGACGTTGCCATCGACTGCTGCAACCACTTCTTTGAAAGCAACAGCTGCAATGGCTGCAGCCGTATACGATCCAATTCCTTTAAGAATCCTTAGTTCTTTATAACTAGTAGGAAATTTACCTCCATATTGTTCTACAACGGTGCGTGCGCAATGCAATAAGTTTCTTGCTCGACTGTAATAGCCTAACCCTTGCCACAAATGCAACACGTCTTGCTCGGTTGCACGAGCCAAGTCCACTACAGAAGGATATTGCTTAACAAAACGTTCGTAATAAGGCAAACCTTGTGCTACCCTAGTCTGTTGTAAAATAATTTCCGAAAGCCATACCTTATAAGGATCCTTCGTAGTACGCCAAGGAAGCGAACGTTGGTGTATTTGGTACCAATCAAGCAATAAAGAACGAAATTGGTCCGGATCGATTGTGATGCAAGTCATAGAAAATAAGATCGAATCCGCTGGCTTCTATAGTATTTATCTAGATAGCCTGTGTCTTCTATTTGTGCCAAGGCTTCACTCGAACGATCATTCATTTTCAACTCTAAGCTATACGTAATGGGTACATCGCCCGAACGATCATAGGGGGGATACATGTACCGCCCCTATTCCTGTATGGGATTAACTTATAAAAAGTTAACGAAATATCCCCATTGTGCACCTCGTTTATGAGGCCTTTCTATATTTGGGGCATGATTGCTTCGTTTTGCAAGCGGCTCTATGGCTGTTGCAACCTTCTTTTCCAATTGTCACACAATACAGCAGTGGCAACCGCTGCATTCAAAGAATCTGTGTTGCCAGATCCCGGAATGGAAACCGTTGCCGTAAGTGTTTGTTGTATAGCCGACTGTATGCCTTTGGACTCATTTCCAATGACCAATATACCAGAAGGAGGAAATGCAAAACGATGTACATCCGTTCCATCTAATGTAGCACCTACAATAGGCACATGCACTTGGGTTAGATAGAGCGGCAGGTCTACATAATGTACCTGAACCCGTACAAAAGAACCCATGCTAGCATGAAGCACTTTGGGGTTGTAAAGCTCTACGGTGGTATGGGAACAAAGAATGGTCGACAAACCATACCAATCAGCTATGCGGAGTATGGTACCCAAATTGCCGGGATCGCGAATATCCTCTAAGGCGAGCACAATGCCGCTGCTGGGCAGTACCGGTGTCGTTTCAGAAGGCATGTTGGCAACCGCCAATGCATCGTGATTGTGCACAAAAGACCCTAGGGAGGAAAGTATTTTAGGAGTCGTTTCAAACAACGGTACTGCGTTGGCCAACTTATTGAAAATCTGCTCATTTTCTAAAAAAAAAGAGGCTGTGCTTACAATAAACTGTATCTTATAAGCAGAAAAAAGTAAGGAGGTTATGTTTTTCTTTCCTTCTAAGACAAACGCATTTTCGTGCAGACGGTATTTCTTTTGAGCGAGTTGGCGAATGTATCCAGCCTGCTTCTTGCTTAGGGCAGCGTAGTACATAGAAAAGAGGGAGAAGGGTTAGTTTTTTTTAACGATTTGCCTGGATTCCCAAGAAAGATATCTCCCGCTTTTACATTGCCCAGTACCACTGAACCAGCCCCGATGCTGGCTCCTTTTTGAATGGTAACGCCCGAAACAACCGTAACGCCTGGTCCAATAAAGACTTCTTCTTCTACGGTTACGCCCGTTCCAAGCACACTACCGGAACCAATTTGCACCCAATCGTGTATTTTGGTTTCCGCCTCGATCACAACGCCACTGTGCAAGATGCAGTAACTGCCTACACCTACTTCTGGGGCCAAGCATGCCCGTGTGTCGATGTAGTTCCCTTGACCCAGTTGTACCTCACGCGCAATGTTAACAGATGGGTGAATGGCAGAAATGGGTA
>JAYTOH010000047.1:0-8055 GCA_043747895.1 Amoebophilaceae bacterium | reverse complement strand
ATTAAACAATACATGGGCAAAAAAGCAACCGACGCCCTCTTACTATCCTTGTTGTCCAAACAATGGATGCAGGTTTCCCCAAAGCCGCTGAATAAAATTGCTCCCTCAACCACACCATGCTCTCCCCCATCCCTACCCTCTTTAACGCAAGCACAACACCATGCACTGGTAGCCATTCAATCAAATTTTACACAGAAAGAGGTGGTATTGCTATACGGAGCCATAGGAAGTGGCAAAACCATGTTGTACACGCAACTGATACAAGAAGCATTGACAAACAACAAGCAAATTCTTCTGTTGTTGCCAGAAATCAGTCTCGTGACGCACATTGCGGAACGCATCAAACCTTTATTTGGCGCATGGATGGTTGTATACCATTCGAAACAACCCCCTACCAAACGGTTGCACATTTGGTCCCAATTGATGCAGGGGCATGCTTTACTGGTAGTTGGTACACGTTCGTCGTTGTTTCTACCCTTCAAACAATTGCACCTGATCATCGTTGACGAAGAGCACGATACTGCGTACAAACAAACCGACTCCCCTCCTACCTACCACGCACGAGACAGCAGCATTGTATTGGCCAAACAACACCAAGCCAAGGTTTTACTCGGGTCAGCCACACCCGCCATAGAAACCTATTACAATGCGCAAACAGGGAAGTATGGATATGTTTCTTTGCCTACTCGATTCGGAAATGCCAGTAGTCCAGATGTCTCTTTTATTGACCTCAATGCAGCCCAAAGCAGCAAAGCCATGCGCGATGCTATTGCGCTCCCATTGTTAGAAGCACTGAAACAAAACCTACAACAAGGTGGGCAAGCCATGCTCTTTCAAAACAGACGAGGCTATACGCGTTACTTTGTATGCGCATCGTGCGGGTGGATTCCACATTGCATTGCTTGTTCTGTTGGACTCACCTATCACCAAGAACCCAATCGACTTATTTGTCATTATTGCGGTTATTCAGTGGCTCCTTTTGCTGCTTGCACAACTTGTGGCACCAACCGGCTCCACGCCATAGGGTTTGGTACAGAGCGAATAGAAGAATCCGTACAATTTATGTTTCCAAACCAACGCATAGGACGCATGGATCTGGACAGCACCAAACGAAAAAATGCACACCAGTCCCTCTTGCAACAAGTCGACTCTGGATCCATAGCCATACTAGTGGGCACGCAAATGATTGCCAAAGGATTGGATTTTGCAAACATACGCCTTATAGGTGTAATAGATATAGATGCATTGCTCTATTTTCCAGACTTTAGGGCCAATGAAAGATGTTTTCAGCTTATTACCCAATTGGCAGGAAGAGCAGGTAGGCGGGACGAACAAGGAAAGGTATTGATTCAAACGAGACAACCCCATCATCCCTTGTTTCAGCACGTATCTGGAAACGACTACCTGGGTATGTATGAAACCGAACTGCAAGAGAGAAAAAAGTTTGCCTATCCTCCCTATAGCAAACTCATTAAAATTACTTTATACGCTCCTACAGAAACATGGGTCACAGCAGGCGCGTTGGCACTCAAACAAGCCTTAGCAATACCATTCGGGAACCGCGTATTAGGTCCTCAAAAACCATTGGTTGGAAAGATTCGAAACCTATTTTTAAATGCCATATATATAAAAATAAGTACCAAAACAGCCTCAAAATTACAAGAAGAGAAAAAAACAATACAGAACGTATGCCATCGACTTCTAAACAACAAAACCTACCGTCGCATAAAAATCGCATTTGATGTCGATCCTGTATAAAATATTAGCAAACCATACCGAAATAGGTTCAAGTTGCGTATGGTTGCACGCATTTAAGCGCTAGAAAGGCCCCTATGGGTTAAAAAAACGTACAATCACCTGCAACGAGTTGGCGGCAAGCCGCCACCAACGCGTTGCTCAACTGCACACGGTATTGTTTGACAAGCGTAGGTACAACCATCTGCTCTACAGCATCCAAAATAGAGATCTTTACCATCGATTTCCCAGGATGTTGTTTCATGCATGCTTCCAATGCGGTTACCAACGGAACCGTGATGTGTTGTTGGTCTAAGGTAAGGTGAAGGCCTTTGGCCATCTTATCGCGGATCTCTTCCAGCAGATGTATAGTATGGGGTTTAAACGTTTGGGATGCCTGATTGCCATACCGACTGACTACACTACCAATCAAAAACAGCAACTTGCCTACTTCCAAAAAGTGCTTGTGTTTCAAATAATCTTCTCCAAAGAGGGCAAACTTGACAGAACCATGGTAATCCTCTAGCGTCAATAAGGCAAAGGAATTGCCTTTGCCATTCTGCTTGATGGTACATGCTGTTAACATGCCCGCTATAGCAACTTCCTGGCGTTCAACAGCTAAAATGGTTTGCGTAGTAACGTTGCAGAAACTTTTTATATCCATCTGAAAAGGGTCTAACGGATGACCTGTAAGATAGCAACCGATCAGCTCTTTTTCGATGCGCAACTGCTCCAAAGGAACATAGGGCATGCAGGAAGGGGGAACCGGTTTTTTGATTGGATTGTAAGCACTAGCAGCAAAAAGCGATTGAGCAGCCTCCATGCGTTCTTTTTTCACCTGTTGACCATATTGAAGCACTTTTTCTATAAAAGTACCGCCCGGTTCTTCGTACACATATTGCCTCCTGTGTAGGTCTGTAAAGCCATCAAAAGCACCCGATAGGGCAAGACATTCCATGGTCTTTTTGTTGATGGCCCGAGACGGCAAGACTTCTACAAAATCATAGATGTCTTTAAACAGTCGACCGTTGTTTTTGCGCACTTCTATAAGGGCTGTCACAGCAGCCTCACTTGCTCCTTTGATTGCGCCCAAACCAAAACGAATTTCATTTCCTGCATGCGCTGAAAACGTTACTTGACTGGTATTCACATCTGGTCCCAGTACCACAAGTCCCTGCTGACGGCTTTCTTCCATAAAGCAGGCAATTTTATCAATATCACCCTGATTGTGTGTCAAAACAGATGCCATGTACTCGGTAGGATAATTTGCTTTTAAATAAGCAGTCTGGTACGCAATCAAAGAATAAGCCGCTGCGTGCGATCGATTGAAACCATACTGAGCAAATTTTTCCATTATATCAAAAACAGCCAATGCTTTTGCTTTGGAAATGTGATTTTTTTGTGCAGCACCCGCTACAAACACATCTCGCTGCTTGGCCATTTCTTCTGCTTTTTTCTTGCCCATGGCCCTACGCAACAAATCAGCACTGCCCAACGTATATCCGGCTAATATTTGAGCCGTTTGAATGATCTGTTCCTGATAGATCATGATACCATAGGTAGGCTTTAAAATATTTTCCAGCAAAGGATAAGGATATTCAATCGGCTCTGTTCCGTGCTTGCGCGCAACAAAATTGGGTATAAACTGCATGGGCCCAGGTCTGTACAAAGCATTCATGGCGATCAGTTCTTCCATGCTAGTAGGCTGCAACTTAACCAACCATTGCCGCATGCCTTCTGATTCGAATTGGAACGTTCCTTTGGTATGACCCGCTTGATACAGCTGAAAGGTAGCAGGATCGTCCAGTGGAATTTGATCTATATCGATGACAATACCCCTTGTTCCTTCAATCAAGCGCAAGGCATCTTTAAGGATGCTCAAGGTTTTTAGCCCTAAGAAATCCATTTTTAACATACCGACCTGTTCCAAGATGGAACCATCGTATTGGGTAACCAAGAGATCAGAATTTTTGTCGGTCTTTACAGGAATGTAGTCCAACAAGTTGTGGGGAGCAATGATGATGCCCGCTGCGTGTATGCCGGTATGGCGTACCGACCCTTCTAAGGTTTCTGCCAAGGAGAGTACTTTACCTTCTGAAGTAGTAAGCTCTTTTTTGATTGCAGCTAGCTCAGGCACTTCTTCAAATGCCTCTGCCAAGGTAGTGCCCAATTTATCAGGGATTAATTTTGCTAGGTAATTGGCTCTGGCCAATGGAACACCCAACACCCGTGCCACGTCCCGTATGGCCGATTTCGCAGCCATGCTGCCAAAAGTAACGATGGAGGCTACTTGGTTTTTTCCATATTTGTCCACTACATAGTCGATCACCTTTTTGCGTCCTTCGTCGTCAAAATCCACATCAATATCAGGCATCGAAATACGTTCTGGATTTAAAAAACGTTCAAACAGTAAATCGTAACGCAGCGGATCTATTTTGGTAATGCCGATGCAGAATGCCACCAAAGAGCCGGCTACCGATCCCCTACCCGGCCCTACGACTACCCCTAGTCGGGTAGCGGCATCTATAAAGTCTTGTACAATCAAGAAGTACCCAGCAAAGCCGGTTTGTGCAACGACCCGCAACTCATACCGGAGCCGTTCTTCTACTTCTAGTGCAATCTGCCCAAATTTACGCCTAGCCCCCTCAAAAGCCAAATGAGCTAGGTACTGATCGGCATCTGAAAAACCCTCTGGCAGGGTAAAAATAGGCAAGAGAACGTCGCGCTCTAACGTTAGCTGCTCTATTTTTTCTACCAAATCAACTGTATTAGAAATAGCTTCTGGTACATCTGCAAAAAGATCCGCCATTTCTTGAGGCGACTTTAAAAAAAATCGATCGTTGTTGAAGCGCATGCGACCCGGATCGTGGTATTCTTTTCCTGTTTGCAAGCAGAGCAACACATCGTGTGCAAAATGGTCTTCGTGTTTGATGTAATGCACATCATTCGTAGCCACCATTTTCACATTGTATTTGGTTGCCCAACGCATCAAAACTTCGTTGCAAATGTCTTGTTCTGGAATATTGTGCCTTTGTAATTCAATATAATAATCATCTCCAAACAACTCCAGCCACTCCACAAAGAGCAGCTCAGCCACTGCTTCTCCCTGGCGAATAATTGTTTTGGGGATCTCTGCCCCCAAGCAACAAGTGGTGGCAATCAGTCCCTCCTTGTGTTGTTTGAGCAAAGCTTTATCGATACGGGGTTTGTAGTAATATCCCTCCAAGAAACCTAAGGAACAAAGCTTGATAAGGTTTTGATAGCCTATGGTATTTTTTGCCAGCAACAGCTGGTGGTAGCGGGTTTTGTCTTTGTGGTCGTGGCGATCGGGAGCCATGTAAAACTCACAACCCACAATGGATTTGATACCCTGTTTGGCAGCGGAAGACACAAAATGTGGTACGCCAAACATATTGCCATGATCTGTAATGGCCAATGCCTGCATCCCGAGCTGCTTGTTGGCAGCTATCAGCCGGTCTACTTTAGCAGCACCATCTAGTAAAGAATACTCTGTATGGCAATGTAAATGACAAAAGGTGTGCATAAGGTGTACATAAATCTAAGAGCCTGTTTTGACAACACCAAGTTACTGCTTTTTTATGAAACTGTTCGAAAGGAAGTACACCACACAGCTGAAAGCCCTTGGCCAAGCAAAAAGAAAAAAAGAACGCACCCAGCGGTTGCAGGCAAGCTCGTTTTATGCCAAATTAACAATGCCTTTTTTCCTTAAACATTTCTACCAATGCGGTGCATTTAAGCAGAGCGTTTCTATTGAAGATATCCATGATGTCTATTTTTAAGGAGCTGTAGATGACCCACCAGCTTTGGCATCTACTTTACTTTTTTAATCGATTTGCATTCGTGCGGCAGCACATCAATGTACTTCATTTTTGGAAAAATGAAAGGACACATGACGTAATTTTTGATCCATTGGTGCACCAACACGTAGTCATATATAATCGGAAGCAAGATGCATGGCACCAATTCAACCGCTTTGGCATCTAATTGTGCAAAAAGCTTGGTCCGTTCCCGATCATCCGCTGTCTGCATCGCTTGATCGTACAACGCATCAAATGAATCGTCTCTCAGCCAAATCCCCCCCCCTATCCCAGGGTAGCGTATGATGTCAAAAATGGAAGAAAAGTCTGGAAAATCGGCACGCCAATCAAAAAATGCCAACATGTGTTCTCCTCTTTGGGTCTTACTGATTAAGTCAGCCAGAGAGTATTCCTGCACCTTTACGCAAATACCGAGGTGCTTCATGCACTCAATAAAAAAAGCTATTGCAGACTTCAGTTTCTCTCCCCTATACAACAACATGTCTAACGTAAGGGTTGGAAATCCCTCCCCATTGGGGTATCCCGCTTCGGCAAGCAGCTGTCTGGCTTTGTGTAGGTCGTACGAAATATAGGGATTGAGCAACTGGGCGTTGTGCCCCGCAAAGTTGGGGGGAATGTAGCTGTATGGAATGGTGCCTAAATTGTTGAAATAGCGCTTGTTGAATTCAATCCGGTCAAAGGCGAGGGAAATGGCTTGCCGTACTTTTTGGAGGTGCAACGGTGCCTTCAACCCATTAAAAGATATAAAGGAAAGGCCATCAGTTACATGATATAAGGGCGTGATACCGTTGTGCTTGAGCCATTCAATGCTGTCAGCATCGGCAAACAACTTGATAAAATTAAGCCCTTCTTTTTCCGGTAGGTGTCCTTTCTCCAGAACCCCCACTATGTTTTTGTAAAACAAACGCTCGCTGTCACGTGGGGATTTGTAGCGGTGGTAGACCAGTTTGTCTACCAAAGGGAGCTTTTTCCCAGCCGAAGCCAAGCAGTGTTTGAGCTTGTCTGAGGATTCGTTTGGAAAAAACTTGTCTCGAAACCGGTTGTTTTTGACAAAAACAACTTGACTGGCATTGACATCCAAGCGGGGCAATACAAAGGGACCAGTGCCTACGGGGTGGTATTTGAAGTTTTTGCCATAGCAATCGACCGCCTCCTGGGCAACCACGCTGGCAAAAGGCATGGCCAAGTAGTGCAGGAAAATCGGCAATGGTTTGGTCAAGGTAAACTGCACGGTATAGCGGTCAATGGCTTTGACACCGGGCAGCTGTGGGCGGTAATAGTTGGGGCAACGGTTCAAATGTTGGTGGAAGTCCTTAAGCCCCTTCAGATACGCTAACTGATCCAAATGATAGAATGCAAAGATTGGATGGGCGAGGCGTTTGAAGCTATACACCACATCTTCGGCCACGACTTCGCGGCCTTTGCCATTGGGGAAACAGGGATCGTCGTGAAAGAAAACCCCTTTTTGTAGGGTAACGGTGTAGATGCAGCCATCTGAAGAAACCCTGGGCATTGCAGCGGCTAGATTGGGCACAGGTTGCAACGGCCGCTTGAGGTAGTGGTACTCTAACAACCCTTCATAGATATTTCCCAGTAGAACAGGTGAATATATATCGACACTCATTGCAGGATCCAGCTGGTACACATCTGGTGGTAGCATGAGGTGCACTTCTTTAAGTACGGCAATCGGATGCTTTGCTGCAGCCGAAACGAAACAAGGTATCCACAAGATCATCCAAATCTTGCAAAGGAATTGCTTTAGCCTTAGTCTATGATACATCATACGATTTCGTTTGGTTTATATTGAATTAAAATGAAGATGCGGGATGTCGTCCCTACGACACGACCCTTCTTGCTTCGTACTTGTGTCTGGATACAAAAGTATCAAAAATGCAGCGCTGATTGAAAAGTAGAAAGCCCTTTTCCGCTTTGCCTGCACGGCTTTCTATGCACTCTTTTTTTCAAAGGCGCGGGTGGCAGTACGGACTAGATCTAGATGGGAATCCTTTTTTATTGTTTTCCATATGATTTTTAATTTGATTTTTGGAGCTTACCCACTTACCCCTTTTCTTAGACTGAAGAAGAGCTTTGTAAAATTTAAGAAAAAATTTATTAAATTTTTATGGCTATTGCAAGATGCAACGCGAAAAAAATTCAAACAAAAAAATGCAGTGCTGATTTCCCCTGCTTTGTCCGCTTTGCCTGCACGCTTTTTTGGGGCACAATTGGGCATTGAAACAGGAATGGTTATGCAAGAGGCCTATTGACTTTTATCAGTTGCTTTGTAGACAGAAAAAACAAAGTTATGCCATTTTGGCACAAATTTTTGGATTGGATGTAGTTTGGCACAAACTTTGTCCTTTACCTTGAGTAAAGATCAATAGGAGGCCATTGCAATAACAGGAACCATAAAAAGTGTCGTTGCACTGGCCTCAAATACATATGAAATACGAAACTGTCTAACTAGATACAAAGAACAACA
>JAYTOH010000046.1:0-22059 GCA_043747895.1 Amoebophilaceae bacterium | reverse complement strand
GAAAAACTCCATGGGAATTTATTCAAAAAGAATGGGAAGTCTCTCCCGAATTATTTAACTTTGATCCAAACCAGTTCTTTATGGTACCTAACAACTAGATGGAAATCTGCACTTGAATTGGATATAGTATAGACCATGGGTGGTACCAAAAGCTATGTTTGTGCCACTTACTTTTTCCCAACAATCGGAGCAATGGTTAAGCTCATCCGCTTACCCTCTAGCTTCGGCAGTTGTTCTACTTTTCCATACGCATCCAAGGCTTGAGAAAACCGAAGCAGCATCAACTCTCCCCGTTCTTTAAACATGATTTGCCTACCCACAAATTTAACGCATACTTTTACCTTTGCGCCTGATTGCAAGAAATTAATGGCGTGTTTCAGTTTAAAATCAAAATCGTGATCGCTTGTATTGGGACCAAACCGAATCTCTTTGAGTACACTCTTTTGGGCATTGTTCTTGAGTTCCTTGTGTCTTTTCTTTTGTAGGTATCTATATTTCGCATAGTCCATTACCTTACAAACAGGAAAGTCACCCGCTGTGGAAATTTCTACCAGGTCCAGCTCTTGCGTTTCTGCCATGGACATAGCCTCATGAAGGCTATAGATGCCATTGGTTACATTCTCTCCCACCAAACGCACTTGTGGTGCCGTGATACGTTCATTGACTTTGTGGGTATCCTTCATGTTGCCGTTGTTCAAATAGCTTAATAAAATGCGCAGTATAGTGTATTTATGCAATTGGCAGCCACAAAAGTGTCACGCATTGCCTAGGAAGTGCTTCGAATCTGTTGCAAACAATTTCAATGCACATTCGACTGAAACGGTGCTTGGGCACGCTGTTCTACGCTACACATTAACAATTAGAGCTCTATGGCATACGTACTTGCCATGTTCTGCTGTTTTGCTAAGGGATAAAATCGTATATGGACTGCATGGATTGTTCCTAGAACCCCTTAGCGAACGATGTAAGTTACGAATAACTCTGTACGTTTTCAACTGATTTCTGTTTTTTGTTCCATTTTTTTAGATTCTGGACGAAGCAACAAAACAATTCCTGCTAAAACCCAAGGGATGCTTAACAATTGGCCCATATTGAAACACATGGCATTTTCAAAGGGGACTTGATTTTCTTTATAGAATTCGTAAAAGAACCGCAAAGAAAAAAGTACGATCAAAAAAGTCCCGAATATACGGCCTGGAGTCAATACGTCTCCCTTTCTACGCCACCACGCAAACAATCCTACAAAAATGAGTAGACACGAAAAAGCCTCATAAAGTTGCGCAGGGTGTCTCGGTATGCCCCATGTATATACGGTTGCCCGATAGGGTTTACCGAACGCCTCCTTGGTTAACTGGTAACGCAAAGGCGTTCCATAGGGTTCATAAATCAGGGGTTGGCTGTCGTACGACAGACGTATCAGGCTATCTTTCAAGTGCTTTTCTAAGAATGCTTGCAGCACAGCTTCTTCCTGAATGGAATGGTTAAACGTGATTTCTAATTCTATGGGTTGATAGGGTTTCTGTAGGGGTTGTATACCATCTTCGGGTGCTTTACGGATGGCCAGTTGTTGTATGGTTAAAGCATGCCTTTGAGCCAAATAGCTATGTGCATTTCGAACAAATACTACGCCGTAGGCGTTGTTGGTAGGCTTGCCAATAACTTCGGAATTCATAAAATTACCCAAGCGAATACACATCCCTCCTAGTGCAACCAAAATCACCAAATGATCTAGGAGCCAAAGGAATTCGCTCGTCGGCCTACGATGAAGCAATTGAATACGGGGAGGAAAAAGAGAAAAACGCAACCGTTTTACATAGAAAAAGATGGTCAATACAATCCCAATGGCGGCCCCATGGCTGGCCAATCCAGAAAAGCCAACAAATTTGAATTGGGGATGAAATACCACTGGCAGTAAAATTTCCATAAGATGGTGCTTGTAATAGTCCCACTCATAAAAAAACACATGTCCCAAGCGTGCACCGAGCATCACACTAACGATCAGATATGCTTTGATGCGATCGGCTTCTTGTATTGTTTTACCTGCTTTGGAAAACATTGCATACCAAATAGGGGTACCGATTACAAAAGGAGCTGCAAATAAAAGACTATACCAGCGAAGGGAAAGAGCGCCTATTTTTAGAATTTCAGGGGACGTATCCCAAATGATCGGATCAAACATATTAAGATGCATAAATAAAATTAAAATTGGGGTTGTAACAGCCGTTAACGCTTGCGCAACCATCTCATCTGACACTACATTAAATCCAAAATACAGGAACTGGTTCAACAGGAACTGGTTGTTGGTACTTACATAAAATAAGAACATAGGCTGCTTGAGGCCGTTGCAAGGAAACCTTCGATGGTTTCCCTTTGGCGTTATTTCCGTACGCAACGCTTCACCTACATGCGTATGCTGTCGTTTTCTGTACAGAAATGTCTAAATAGACTCTGTTTGTTCAAGATAAGAATAAAAAAGTAAGTACAATGACTTTGACCATGTCTATGTTCCGTTCCATGTTGGGTTAAAAAACAAACGATATCCTGGCAAGATTTTCCATATACAGGGGCTAAATCGCTGGTATCAGATGCGCCTTCAACCATTTTTATAAAATCCTCAAACGGAACCCACTGAACTTCTGCGATATCTTTCGTATTGTACGGTATCTTTTTAAGATCTACACGATCTACAACGCACATATATACGTCATTTATTTGCCGGTCTATGTATGTCGGCTCTACCGTAACATCTTGTCTATACGAAAATAGAAATGCTATTTCAATAGCATGAGGATCCATACCGAGCGCTTCTTTTAGTTCTCTTTGAACAGCTTTGAAACTATATTCCCCAGCATCTACATGACCAACTACAGAAATGCTGTACCTATTGGGGTAGTGATCGGCATGCGGGGATCTTTTTTGGAGCAAAATATGTTTTTTTTCTTTGTCAAAGACATATAAATGCACAGCTCTATGCAGCGCTCCTTTTTCATGAACTTCTTTCCTGGATATGGTATATAGATAGATAGCTACCCAGAAGCGCCCGTACCACCATCTGCATGGAGCACAAAACGCCCTGCTTTCACTACGAATTGCTGTATACCACGCTTAGCTGCTTCAAAGTCATGGTCAAAGTCTTCCCTCCTACTGACTAGTATGTCACACGAATCAATACTCCGATGGTTTGGATGGCGCCTTGTTCGATCCTTGGCTGCATCAAAAACAAAATTCATTCCCATACAAACAATCTTTTGGCTCCTATAGTATTTATCCAGATAGCCTGTATCTTTTATTTGTGCCAAGGCTTCACTCGAACACCCATTCATTTTCAACTCTAAAATATACGTAATGGGTACATCGCCCGAACGATCGTCTACCACAAGGTCCATACGGCCCAAACCGGTATGCTCTTCGCTGCGAACCGCTATATGCGTGCCGTAACTGAAAAAGGCTCCTTGTAAAAAGGAATGCAACAACCCTTGAAAGCTTTTCTCCCGTTGCTGAATAAACTCATAACTAGAGCTGGCAAAACAGCCTTTCTGGACAATCGTCAGAAAACGAACCCAATCTTCTTGATCCAGCGCTTCTTTTAACACATGACTGTATCTTTTGCCTTCCTCTTTTTCCTGATCATTGGCAATCTCTTCTAAATTAACAGCTAGGGATTCTCTGACTTCGGCATTCGGAAATTTGAGCAGGTATTTTTGCTCAGATGGATCGTACCGGTCTATCGTTAAATAGCCCGTTTGGTACATCAAGGGGATAAGATCCAGTTGTTTGTTGTTCCTAGTGACCAGTAAGGCATCCCCTGTAGCATTAAAGCGACCTGTTTCCCAATCTATATCAAACCTAGATAAGTCTTGTTTGATTTGATTCAATAAGACACTGGGATCCCCTTTGCGGTACCAATACCCTTCTAAACTACCTTCTTTAAAGAAGGACAATAAGGAAGAGGGATTGTAAACGGAGGGACCATTATAGGCAAACCGGTAGCCATTGTAATAGTTCTTTAATTTGGCTAAGATCTCTTCTTTGGTATGGCTTGTTCCTATTTTTTGCGATAGTTTATCCGCTACATAATCCAATCTATCCTTAAAAATAGTGCTGATATTTTCCTCTTTATACCCTACGATATCTGCAAAAGCCTCATCCATAGAGACATCATCCAATGCATTGGCTCCGGAGCACAAACCAGACAAACTAAACTTGGTGACCCCTGTGACAAATACAAGCTGGCAGTCTTTGGAGCACGCTTTTACTTCTTCTAGAAAATTCTTCAGAACAGCTTGATTTTGAACATACAATGAATCCTCTGCATTATCCCACTTTAATTTAATTAAAGGAGCATCATACTCATCTATTAGGATCACTACTTTGGGTTCGTGGCCGTTCCCTAGGGATCGTAATGCGTTACATAAATTTTCAAAAGTATCTTTAACCGTAGGGGTTTCTATCGATACGGCATACTGTGCAGCGATTCTAGATAAGGCCCGCTTTAGGGAATCTTTTAGTATGTCCGGTGTTTCATTACTTAGCTTAGAAAAATCCAATCGAATGACGGGATATTTCTTCCAGTCGTAGGCAATCGGTGCATCTTTTGCATCTCTGAGGATATTGCCATTGTCATCTGTTAAATATCCATCGTAGATCCAGGTGCCTTTAAACCTTTCCTGAACGGATGCTCCTTGACAGATGGTTGCGAGCGTATCGACAAACAAGGATTTGCCAAACCTACGGGGACGGATTAAAAAAGTAGGCTTCCCTTCTACCAATAGTTTCGCGGCAAAATCTGTCTTATCTTCATAATAACCCGATGCGATTACTTTGGTAATATCTACTTGCCCTAAGGGAAGCCTATTGGTGGGCAGTCTCATTCTCTTATGATCCATTTCCAATCTTTCGCCTAGTTGTTGCTTTCCTTCCATCGTATCGATTCATTAAAATAATCAAGCCATGTTGTTTTTACCTATTGGTCATTCCCAGCGCACGTTAATGCGCAGCATCAAATACACTTATAAATCAGGCATACAGCACGATTGCATCAAACATGCAATCGTGCCGACCGCATAGGGTACTTATGCCTGCAACAACCAATCGACCAACAGACGCACCCCAAAGCCTGTTGCACCTGGATTGTTGTACGCCCATGCCTTTTGGGTAAAGACGGTTCCAGCAACATCGATGTGCACCCAAGGTGTTTTTTCTACAAATTGCTTTAGAAACAACGCAGCTGTAATAGATCCTCCTACTTTTTTATTGCTTGTATTGCGCATATCTGCTGTAATCGAATGCATGGATTCGAAATAGGATTCCTCAAGGGGCATAGGCCAAATTTTTTCTCCGGTACGAGGAGAAGCAGCCATAAGGCCATCCATCAATCGTTGTTCTGTTCCAAACATACCGGCTACACGATCGCCAAGGGCCACTACCATAGCGCCTGTAAGCGTAGCCAAGTCGACAATGGCGTCTACTCCCAACCGTTCTGCGTAGACCAAGGCATCGGCCAATGTAAGCCTTCCTTCTGCATCTGTATTATCGACTTCAATGGTTTTTCCATTAGAAGTAGTAACGACATCGCCTGGTCTGGTGGCCTTTCCATTGATCATGTTTTCGGTAGCAGCAACAATAAAATGGATTTCTTTGTCGGGTTTTATGGCACCTATCGCTTCTGCTACGCCAAAAATGGCTGCAGCTCCTGACATGTCATATTTCATCAACTCAATCTGTGAAGCACCTACTTTTAGGTTTAATCCACCGGAATCAAAGGTTACCCCTTTTCCTATCAGTGCAATCTTTTTAAAAGGAGCATTCGGATCTATTTTTTTGGGTTTGTAACAAAGGTGGATAAACTTAGGGGGGGTGTCTGATCCTTGGGAAACCGATACATAAGCGCCCATGCCCAATCGTTCGCAATCTTCTTTTTCAAGCACATTGATTTCGAATAGATGTTTCTCCGCAAGTTCTACAGCGGTTTGGGTTAGTTTCGAAGGCGTCATATAATTGGCCGGTGCATTGGCCAATTCTCTGGTCAAACAAACGCCTTTGGCAATTTTTTTTGCAAGCTGAATGGCTTCGTTGTTTGCTATGGTGTGTAAGAAATGAACGCTTTTGAGATGGGTAATTTTGGTATCGGGACGTGATTTAAAACGTTCGTCGCAATGTGCGGACAGGAGTATACCTTCTGTAAATGCTTTTAAATGTTCTGGCTGGTCTAAAAGCTTTGCAAAGTTTACAATGACCGATTTGCTGTGTAGTTGCACACATGCTTTGTACACGACGCTAGCGGCTTCTCGAATGGCTTCTTGGTCTACGGCTTCTTTTTTACCCAGGCCTACCAAAATGACCTTGCCTACTTTGTGAAAACAATTTGCGGAGACGGTTGTCCCTTTCTTGCCTGAAAATTGTGTTTCCTGAATCAAAGGCATGACCACATTGTGGTAGAAATGCTCGTTGATCAAATGATCGGTACAAGGGTCTGGTCCGTTTTCACTTTCAAAAACGTTCAATGCATAACAGCTCATCTCTTCTTGAGGGGCCTGTCCGTTTATAAATTCAAATTCAACAGTAGGGTATTTCATAACGATAAGTAGGTATATGGATTAAAAGAAATGTATGCAAATTTAGTATTCATGGAAACTGTTTAAAATCAAATAAATCTATAATCAGTTGTAACAACACCCAGTACGCATCCGGAAAGTGTGCTTTGCTCTTTCTTTGTGCCACAGCGCTTGATTGTCAACCATCACTTCATTGTGAAAAAGCGCTATTGCGCTTGTGTTCAAACGGTTAGAGGGGCAAGTCGCCCATATCGTCTTCGTGCATGCTGTCTCGAGGGGTGGGGTTGGTCATCCGAACGTTTCCGGATAGATCTTTCGTTTTGCCGCTATTCAGCAAGGTAAGTTGCTGGCCAATGACTTGTGTAACGTACCGTTGTTGTCCCTCTTTATCCGTATAAGATCGATGACTCAACTTGCCTTCTACGTATACCTGACTTCCTTTGGCAAGGTATTGAGCAGCAATTTCTGCATGGGGTGTCCATAAGACAACTTCGTGCCAATCTGTATGGTTTACTTTTTCACCAGACTTGGTTTTGTAACCATCGTGTGTGGCCAAAACAAGCTGCACCCGCATACGGCCATTTTCCAAATAACGTACTTCAGGATCTTTCCCTAGATTGCCCAAAAGCATTACTTTATTTACAGTTGACATGAGAATTGCTCCAAGGATAGATGCTATATGCCATACAATATACTTCATCCAAATAAAGATGCGGAAGTTCGGCTCGTGCGTCACGAATCTTCTTGCCCTGTATTTTGGTCTTGATACAAAAATACTAAAAAATCAAGTACTGATTGAAAAAAGGAGGTGGAAAGTGATTGCATGCTTTTTATGCATTCTTTTTTTCAAAGACGGGCGTGGCAGTACGGATTTGGGCGTTACTTCCGCACACAAGCTCTGTATATATCAGCTATAATGAGCGGCTTTCCGTATGAAAGCAAAAATGGCACAATGCTACCTTCCATTGCATACAACGGCTTCAACGCTTGTTCCGACACGGTTGTCTAACCGAACAACACTTCCTCCAATGTGTGAACGCATGGCTTAAAATAAAACATATATTTTCATATCCCAAAAATTTTTGCATGCATAGCTGCACTTCTTGCTCAAAGTACTCAAAGTACTTCAAATAAGACGTTCCAAACAGGCTTGTGCGGTGAGGTAGCTTCGGTGGGCTTCTTTTCTTGCTTGGAGGGAACGCTGAATGAGAAACGTAAGCAGTTGGGTAGGATTTAAGCCAATCTCGGCTGCTTGGTGAAACAAAAAAGAAGAGGGGTTCATACCAGCAGTTGTATTGGGATCGTTTAAAACAATCTCGTTTTCATTGGTTATAAAACCATCTATGCGTGCATATACTTGACAATCCAGCAATTGGAAAAGCGCAACTGCTTTTTTTCGAATGGCTGATAACATGCTGGCAGTCAAATCCATAGGAGTTTGCTTGCGTACGATACCCGGCAAATATTTGGCTCTATAGTCAAAATGCACATTTTCTTTGAGCATTTCAGTAGGTGATAGCGCAATGGGGAGCCCCTTTTCTGCCTCTAATACAATGCAAGAAAATTCGCGTCCTGCTATAAAAAACTCGATCAGAATGGTTTCTTCGGCACATACGTTAACCAATATGCATGTGGCCTGATGGGTTTTAAAGTAGGTTTCTAGGTATGTTAGCAACGAACAAGGGGTATAAAAAAGGTGTTTTCCGATGCACAAGGGAAATCCAATGCCTTCACGCACATCTGTAAGTGTATAGAGCCATTTTTTTTTATCTTCTATGGTCCATTGTTGCCACGTTTCATGGGACAATGCTTCTATAAAGAAGGCTCGATGTACGGCTGTTTCAAACGCAGAGACGGTATTTTCTTGCACAATGGAAACCCCTATGGACGAACCTTGGGTGCTGCTTTTAACGACAAAGGGCAGGCCAACTGTAGCAATAACATGTTCTAGGAGTGCTTCTTTGTCTTTTGTGTCTAGCCATTTTTGTTGGGACAAAACAACAGCAGGGGGTACTAGGAAACCAGCGTACCGCAAAAGCTTTTTTTGAAATACTTTGTGGACACCCAGTGCGGCAGGCAAGATGCTGGCACCAACGTAGGGAATTTGGTACCAATCCAAAAGGCCTTGTATCGAACCATCTTCTCCATAAGGGCCATGCAAACAGAGAAAGACCATGTCAAAATGGTCCTTAAAATGAGAAGGTTCTATTTTGCTGCCTATGGTTGCAACAAACTGCTCTTGTTGTTCGGCACTACATCCTTCTATCGATTCTATGTACAAGGGAATGTTCCAATGGTGTACAGTGTCAGTAACGGAGGGATAAAATTCTCTGATGGTACCCTGATACAGGTATTTCCAATCAAGTAAGATAAAATTACCCAGACTGTCTACAAAGACAGGAACAGGCTTAAAACGGTTCCGATCCAAATGGTCGCAGACGGTACGACCACCTGAAAAAGAAATCTCTCGTTCCCGAGACATGCCGCCAAAAAAAACACCTACTTTAATAGGCATGTGCATACAAGGAGCCACAAAAACAAACGAAGAATGCTTCTTTTCTAAATCCGATGCTTAAGCCATTTTCAACAACGGCTTGTTGCTGAGTTCCGTCTCTGGTCCCAGCAACCCGATACGCATTTTGCTTAATTGTTCCGCTGCATATGCTTTGTCAATAAGCACTTCTTTTGCTTCCTTTGCAGAAGGTGCTGTATACATGATTTCACTCATAACACTTTCGCAAATGGCACGCAATCCCCTGGCACCTAGTTTAAGGAGTATGGCTTGTTCTGCAATAAAATCAAGCACTTCATCGGTAAAGGTTAGGGTAATATCATCCATTTCAAACAACTTGGTGTATTGCTTGATCAGCGAATTCTTAGGTTCGGTGAGGATGCGGCGCATGTGTGCTTGTGTAAGCGGCTCTAGTCCACGTATCACTGGAAGACGACCTACCAATTCGGGTATAAGACCGAAGCCTTTTACGTCTATGGAACAGACATACTTAAGCATCTCTTTTTCATGTATCCTGAACTTGTCGCGCTTGCCAGAGGCATCAAACCCAATTGCTTTAAAATTGATTCTCTTGCCAATATTTCGAATGATACCATCAAATGCACCTCCGCAAATAAACAAGATCTTGTCTGTATTGACGCTTACCATACGCTGATCGGGGTGTTTTCTACCGCCTTGTGGTGGAACATTTACCACAGAGCCTTCCAGCAATTTTAAAAGCGACTGTTGCACGCCTTCGCCACTTACGTCCCGGGTAATGGATGGATTGTCCCCTTTGCGGGCGATTTTGTCGATTTCATCGATGTATACAATCCCTTTTTCAGCTGTAGCCACATCTTGGTTGGCGGCCTGTAGCAGCCTGCTAATAATGCTTTCTACGTCTTCGCCTACGTATCCTGCTTCTGTAAATACAGTAGCGTCTACAATACAAAAAGGCACTTCTAATATTTGTGCCAATGTACGTGCCAAATAGGTTTTTCCAGTACCTGTTTCACCCACTAGGAGAATGTTGGATTTTTCAATCACTACGGCATCTTCCTCAACGGGTTGCATAAGCCTTTTGTAATGGTTGTATACAGCGATGGACAAGGCTTTTTTGACTTCTTCTTGACCGATTACATACCCATCCAAGTAGTCCTTCAGTTGCTGGGGCGTCAGCAACTGAATCGGCTTGATTTCATGCAACTGACAGTGCTCTTTTTGGAGTTCAACGATTTGCATAGCCTGAGTGATGCATTCATCGCAAATACGGCCTTCTGGTCCTGAAACCATCACACCAACCATATCACTGTTTTTCTTACAAAAAGAACAATGGGCTTTCATACTCATAGCTGTAAAATTGTATAGTAATTAATAAAGCGCTTTCATAACTTGTCCTAATTGGCCATTTTGCTGTCATACCTTAGACCTTTTGTCTGTTTTCCCAATATACTATGCTGCGGTACCCGGGTTTGGTATGCCTAACAATGCCTCAATCAGCACTCCGTTCTAAAAATGCTTTAATGTTTCTTTTCTAAAACAGAATCAATAATTCCATATTCTTTGGCTTGGCTAGCCCGCATCCAATAATCTCGATCTGCATGGCGTTCTACCGAATCGTAGTCTTTCCCTGTGTGTTTGGAGAGAATGCTATAGATGTCTTTTTTGATTTCAATAAGCTGTTGTATGGTAATTTCCATATCGGAGGCTTGGCCTTTGGCTCCTCCTAGTGGTTGGTGAATCATGATCCGAGCATGCGGCAAAGCAGAACGTTTGTTTGGAGCACCTCCTGCCAACAACACAGCTGCCATAGAGGCGGCCAACCCGGTACAAATGGTACACACATCGGATGCAATGTATTGCATGGTATCGTAAATGCCCAATCCTGGGTATACGGAACCTCCTGGGCTATTGATATACAGAAGAATATCTTTCTGAGCGTCTACAGATTCTAAGAAAAGCAACTGGGCAATGATGATATTGGCAATGGCATCGTCTACTTGCGTCCCTAAGAAAATAATGCGATCCATGATGAGGCGTGAAAAAACATCTACCTCTCGAAAATTCGATGGACGTTCTTCAATAACGGACCGCGTCATGTTTTCTACGTCTGTGATGTAGTCACTTACGTGTAAGCTGCTCGCGTATTTGTTTTTAACTACAAATTGTTTAAATTCTTTTTGATCTGACATAATGGAAGAAATACTATATAAGAGGAAACGTATCGTCTATTTCTACTTGATTCAAATAGCCTCTGGAAAGATAACACAAATTACTGTACTAAAAAAATTATCTAATGGATTCAAGTCGAGGTTTTTATAAGACAAGTATTTTAAAACACTGCTAGACCTCTTGCAGCACGCGCTTATGCTGAGGAATTTGTAGGAGACAGGGAGCACAAAACCGCAGCATACATAGATGTATGTGAGGATTTGAGCAGCGGATCGATGTGCAAATTACCAGCAGAAGTAGCGTTATGCAAGAGGTCTACTGAATTATACTCAATCGGAATGCAGATACAGGATGGTGGCCCCTACAACCTGAACCAGTCGGGCATACGCACTATTTCTCAAGCAGTGAAACAATAAACGAGTGGGTATCAAATGGTTTTAGATCTTCTAGTTGTTCTCCAATGCCGATGTATTTAATAGGAATGGCAAATTGGTCTGCTATGCCCAAGACAACGCCTCCTTTGGAGGTTCCATCTAGTTTTGTCATTGCAATTCCGGTAACTTGTACAGCAGCAGTAAACACTTCTGCTTGTATAAAAGCATTTTGTCCAGTGGTTCCGTCCAGGACGAGCAGCACCTCGGATGGTGCACTAGGAAGGCATTTTTGAATGGTTCGTTTGATCTTAGAAAGCTCATTTACAAGATGTGTCTTGGTATGCAACCGACCTGCTGTATCTATGATGACCACATCTGCCTCGGAACGAATGCCTTGCTGTACAGCTTCGTAGGCAACAGCAGCAGGGTCTGCTTGCATGTCGCGTGCTACTACAGTAGCTCCTACACGCTGGCCCCAAATAGAAAGCTGTTCTACAGCTGCAGCCCGAAAGGTATCTGCTGCTCCTAGGATGACTTTTTTACCTTCTGCTACAAATCGTGCAGCAAGTTTGCCAATAGTCGTGGTTTTACCTACGCCGTTTACGCCTACTACAAGGATAACGTAGGGGCGCACGGGAACAGCATTCGGAACAGGGTTGTCATTAGATAGGGGAACTGCCTGAAGGAGGGCTGCTACTTCAGACCGCAAGATTTCATCTAATTCGCTTGCATGGAGGTATTTATCTCTTGCCACACGCTTTTCTATAGCGTTTATGAGTTTGGTGGTAGTAGCTACCCCAACATCTGCACCAATGAGCAGTTCTTCGAGTCGATCTAATACTTCATGATCAACGGTAGATTTTCCAGAGATTACTTTCGCGAACTTGCTCCAGAAAGCATTCCGGGTTGTAGCAATCTCTTCTTTGAAAACTTCTTTTGACTGGCTTTTTTTAGAAAAAAAATCAAAAATACCCATACGCTACGCATCTAAAGTTGTCTTTGCTTGTACCGAGGCTGTTGCTATCAAAAGAGGTCGACTTTGGTGTTATTGCCGTAGGCAAACGCTGCATATAATAGAGTTGCGCATGCTGCTGTTTTCCGCACAGAAAGAAACTCCTAAAAAATTGAACTGATACAACTTTCCATTGCAACGGCCTCGAACCAAATATGCTGGAGCAAAAAGCCGGATACGAATTTGATTTTAAAGTCCAAATCTAAGCATTTCCGTTCAGCACTTCTTTGACCATTTCAGGCAGCAAAATGCTACTCCGAAAAGTATATGCGCCTGTTTTTTCTGACTTTTTAGTTTGGATGAGCTTAACCAATTTTTTAGCATCTCCTTTGGACAGCGTTGCTATTACTTTCTTTGCCATAATGCTTAAATACCCTAATTATTTTATTTCCTTGTGAATGGTATGACGCTTCAATATGGGATTGTATTTTTTTAACTCCATACGTGTCGTAGTCGTAGTTCGATTTTTTTCGGTACAGTAACGGGACATACCAGACATTCCACTTACTTTGTGCTCGGTGCATTCCAGGATTACCTGCACCCTACCCCCTTTTTTTTTCGCCATGTTTATCTACTTATTCATTTGATGCAACAGCTTTTTATACCAGCCAATGATACTTTTTGGCCAATGTTCCTTGCTTTTTTGCTTCTTTTAATACTTTGCCAATTCCTTTTTTATTGATGGTACGCATTACAGATGTGCACACTTTAAGTGGAACCCAAATACCTTCTTCAGGAATATAAAAGCGTTTTTTCTGTAAATTAGGATAAAACCATCTCTTGGTTTTGTTATGCGCATGCGAAACGTGGTTTCCAACAATAGCTTTTTTTCCTGTTATATCGCAAACTTTTGCCATCTTTATAAAACTTTTAAAACATCTAACGAATATACTGAAAACAGCACATTTTTCAAAAGGCTGCTGCACCTATGCACACTGGTGTTGTTCTTTCTCTCGGAACAAACGGTCTTTTTTGGCACGATTTTAAGACGGATCTATCCGAAACAACGGTTGGTCGTATTCTACAGGTGAGACATCATCAACCAATATTTCAACTATTTTCCCCGAAACTTCTGCCTCTATTTCATTGTAAAGCTTCATGGCTTCTATAATGCATAGTTTGGAACCTTTGGTAATGGTATCGCCTACTTGCACAAAAGGAGGGGCATCTGGATGCGATGCTCTATAGAAGGTACCAACCATTGGGGAAACAATGGTTGTGTAGTGTACAGGAAGGGGCGGTGCTACAGGAGCAGCATCCGGCAACGTGGAGGCAGTAGGCCATGACAGCTGCTGCGCAACGGCTATGTTTCTTTTTATGTGCAGCTTGAGTGCTTCTGTTTCAATCTTGACTTCTTGCAACCCAGATTTGGTAATAAAGTCAATCAGATCTTGTATTTCTGTAACGTTGGTCATGATTTTTTCTGCTGGCTGGCACGTTCTACATAGAGTCCTGTACGGGTATCGACCTTAACAAGGTCTTCGTTATCGATAAACAACGGCACTCGAATCTCTACGCCTGTTTCTAGGGTGGCTGGTTTTAGGGTTTTTGTAGCCGTATCGCCCCGCATGCCTGGTTCGGTATAGGTGACTTGCACCAAAACAGAGGGGGGCAATTCACAGCGCAAAACAGCATCCGCATCGTCGTGGTACACTATTTCTACCGGTTGTCCCTCTTTTAAAAACTGAGGGGCATTGATCAATATAGGATCAATGGTAAGTTGCTCAAACGTTTCGGTGTGCATAAAAGTATAACCCGTACCATCTTTGTATAGGTATTGATAGGGTCTACGTTCGATGCGTGCGATGTTGATTTTAATGCCTGCATTAAACGTATGTTCGATGACTTTGTCTTTGGTCAGACTTTTTAATTTGGTTCGAACAAAGGCGGCTCCTTTTCCTGGTTTTACGTGTAAGAATTCTATTATGGTATAAATGTCGTTGTTCCATACAATACACAACCCATTTCTAATGTCGCTTGTAGTTGCCATATGCTTGTTTTGATGATTGTATAGCGGCGCTTTCATGACTTCATGCTGAAAGCGCTTTAGTAGCTTCTGCACCATCGTAACCCCAAACCAGATACATAGCGCCCCAAGTAAAACCTCCTCCAAAAACCGTGCAAATGAGCTTGTCTCCTTTTTTTAACTTGTGCTCGTATTCCCACAAACAGAGGGGAATGGTAGCCGCTGTTGTATTGCCCAATCGGTCTATGTTGGACATTACTTTTTCTGGTGCAATGCCCACACGATTGGCCACGGCTTGTAAAATGCGTTTGTTTGCTTGATGGGGAACCAAATACGCAATATCTTCTATATTGAGCCGATTGCGTGCCAAAATGTCTAGTACTACGTTCGACATGGCTGTTACAGCTGCTTTGAAGACGTATTGTCCATCTTGAAAGACATAGTGCTGCTGTTCTTCAAGCGTTTTATGTGAAGCAGGATACCTACTGCCGCCTGCTTTCTGATAGAGTGCATGTTGACCAGAACCATCTGTCTTACATATGGTATCGACAATCCCATAGGCACATGGGCTTTCGTCGGCATCAACGGCCGTTACCAAAACGGCCCCAGCACCATCGCCAAAAAGAATGCAGGTGGCTCGATCGGTATAGTTGGTAATGGCAGACATTTTATCGGCCCCTACTACGATCACTTTTTGTGCCCTTCCGGATGCAATAAATTGGACAGCTGTATCTAAGGCAAAAAGAAATCCAGAGCAAGCTGCTTGCAAGTCGTAGCTAAATGCGTTGGAAAGGCCAACTGCATGCGAAACAATGTTTGCAGTAGCAGGTGTAATCAAATCAGGCGTAATGGTTGCACAAAGGAGTAGATCAATGGTAGTGGGATCGGTATTAGTTTTCTGCAACAAGCCTTGCACTGCTTGGATGGCCATCACTGAGGTGCCCATGCCTTCTCCTTTTAGGATATGCCTTTCTTGAATGCCGGTTCTGGTAAGGATCCATTCATTGCTTGTATCCACCATTTGCTCCAACTCTTGGTTGGTCAGTACATAGTCTGGAACGTATCCAAATACGCCCGCAATTGAGGCCTGTTTCAGGGTACGCATCTATGCATTCGAAGTCTTCCTGTGCATAACTATTTTTCCTTTGTAATACAACTTGTCTTCATGCCAAAAAGCACGATGTGGGGTATGTATTACACCGGTAACAGGGCAAACCACTAAGGCCGGCATGGCCAATTTAATGTGTGTTCTTCTTTTGTCTCTTCTGGAGGTAGAATGTCTTTTCTTGGGATGTGGCATTACTTTACAGAATTTTTAAAATTTAAACTCAAACATACGCTCCGCTTTTTGCACACATGCATCTAAAACAGGCACTCATTATACATACAATGAGGTGGTTGCAATAGCGCGCCAACAAAACCTTACTATGGTTTCATTTGATGTTAATTCCATACACCAATCCGCACATACCTGCATATGCTGTGGATTTCGGTATGGAAATGTCCCAGTTGAACCGATACAACCGTTCCATGGCATCGGTTCAAAGGGTATCTTTTCATACACCTTATCTGCGTCAACGCTACTTTTTTAGGTCCAACCAAGTAAATTTACGCATATTTTACCAACAACACCATAAGATGGCCTTGACAGCATACAACTGTGCTAAGCAGAACAAACCATTCCACTTAAAGTGGTAAGGAATCTGGCTCTTTGTACGAACGTGGGTGCAAGAAGCGTTCCATACAATTTGTTCCTAGCACAATTCTATTTCTTCTTGGTTGTGATTTACGAATCGATATTCAGTTATGGCCATGGAAGAATCCTCTACCAATGCAATCCATTTACCATATTTAAAGAACCACTTCAGCCGTTTTGAAATACAGTTTTTGGTAAAAAAAGCATATAAATAGGGATGCAAAAACAACTGAACTTTTTTTTCGTTTTGGTTCATCAAAATCAGGCGAACGTCTCTTTCGATCCGCTCGGATACCAAGATGGAAGCATCTATCTTACCTGTTCCGCTACAGGAAGGACATACTTCTCTTGTGGCCACATTCATCTCTGGGCGGACGCGTTGCCGGGTAATTTGCATAACGCCAAACTTTGAAAGTGGCAAGACGGAGGTTTTAGCCCTATCTCCTTTCAGTAACTCCTTCATCTTTTGATACAGCAATTTACGGTGTTCTGCATCTTTGATGTCGATAAAGTCGATGACGATAATCCCACCCATATCGCGCAAACGCAACTGACGTACAATTTCTTTCGCAGCAGCCAGATTGACGTTGAAGGCCATCTTAGCCTGACCTTCTTCTTCTAAGGACCGATTTCCACTGTTCACGTCGATTACGTGCATGGCTTCCGTATGTTGAATGATTAGGTACCCCCCTCCTTCTATACCAACAGTTTGGCCAAACAATGTTTTTAGTTGTCGCTCGATGCCTGCTTGTTCGAATAGTTTTATTCTACCTTGGTGCAGCCTTAAGATTTTCTCTTTCTCTGGTGCTATGGTATGTATGTATTGCTTTACTTCGGTATAAAGCATTTTATCGTCTACCACAATACTATCAAAAGACTCATTGAGCATGTCACGCAAAATGGTATATGCCCTGTTCACCTCTCCTATGATTTTTTCTCCAGGCAGGGCCGTAGCCAACAACTTCATGCCTCTTTCCCATTTGGAAGAAAGATCTCTCAAATCTCTATCCAACGTAGCCACATCGATCCCTTTGGCTACTGTACGCACAATTACACCAAAATTCTGTGGCTTGATAGATGCAATCAAACGATGCAATCGATCCCGTTCGTCCGCATTGGCAATCTTTTTAGAGATGTTAATGGTATTAACGAAAGGTATTAATATCATATAACGACCAGGCAAAGCCAATTCAGAAGCTATGCGCGGTCCTTTACTTGAAATAGGCTCTTTTACAACTTGAACCAAAACTTCTTGGTCTTTTGTGAGGAGGTCACCAATCTTACCCAGCTTATCTATGCTTGGCTCAATAGCAAACGTACTAAGGTCTGCTACATCGCCTTGTTGACGTCTAACGAGACGAATGGCCTTTTGCAACGAATTAAACTGAGAACCAAGGTCTAAATAATGCAAAAAAGCATCTTTTTTGTACCCTACATCCACAAAACTAGCATTTAAACTAGGTACTACTTTTCTTATCACACCTAGATAAATATCGCCTACAGTGAATCTATTGTCTTCTCTTTCTACGTGATATTCAAAAAGGTGCCCATCTCTAAGCAGTGCTATTCTACAATCATTCTTTGTGCTATTAATTACTAATTCATTACCCACGCGCTTATTTTGTTTACGTTTTTACAGAAACCTAAAAACAGAAAGCAATTCGTAGCGTATTATAGGCATTACAAATAGTTAGTCAAAGTAAGATAATAAGGCCTGCTCGTACTTAAGTACTATCTATTTTTCTTCTTATGTCTATTCAACCTAAGGCGTTTTTTACGCTTATGTGTAGCTACTTTTTGTCTTTTTCTTTTTCTACCACAAGGCATTTTACTCAGATTTCGTAAGTTTTGTATGTATATACTACTCAAAAATGGTTGCTCTTTACTCCATTAGAGCGCGTTCTGCAAGAGGTCTATTGCCTTCGTTTCTCGCATACTACTACGGTACGCGACTTTGGTATTCCTAAAAATACCTCAACCAGTACTGCATTTTGAAAGCGCTCCATTGAAAGCAACTTGCTTTTGCAAGCAAGTGCAAGTAAAGTGCATACCATTTAACACTTGTCTCAAAACGCCCTATGCAAACGAGATGCGTTTGTACGCAACGAACGCACTCGATACTACCCTACGGCGTAGATTACTCTAATTTACCATTTTTTTCTTGAATTACACACACAGCCATTGCATGCTACCAAAAAATGCAGCGCCATTCTTTTTAGCACTGCCAAAATGGCGGATCAAATGGCCTCCTGCTTGCTTTTACCAGAACCAATAAAGGCGGTTCTGAAGCCGTTGCACAGTACCCAACAGACACGCATGGCAGTTGGTTGACTCCCTACAAAAGATATATATCAGCCTATTTCCCAATACAGAAACTAGCAAAAATCTGTCCCAGGACTTCTTCATTGGTAATTTCTCCCGTAATCTCGCCCAAAGGATACAAGGCGTTGCGGATCTCCATGGCCAATAGCTCATTGGGGAACCCACGCTCAATCGCTTCTAAGACGGCTTCCAATTCTTGCTTGCTTTTAAGCAAGTGTGCGTAGTGGCGTGCATTGACAACAATGGGCGTAGATGCATCGACTGCAGCATCTTTTTGGATCAATGCCAATAGCTTGTCTTTGAGGACCACAATGGTTTCTTTTTGTTGTGCAGAAAGCAATACATAGTCTTTTTTCTCAAAGCTTTCGAGCAAGCTTGCAGGAGCTATATCTACTTTGTTTCCAATTTTTAACAAGGGAAGGTCGGGCAACGCCAATGTCTCCAATGCTGTTTCCGCCTGCGCAAAAGCATGCTCGGATAGATCTGCCACGTAAAGCAGTACGTCTGCTTTGTGTAGTTGTTGCCTGGCTCGCTCCATGCCTATGGCTTCGATTGCATCCGCAACGGTATCACGGAGTCCAGCTGTGTCTACAAATCGAAACAAAAAACCTCCTATATACAGCCTCCCCTCGATGACGTCTCGCGTCGTACCCGCTATAGCGGAAACAATGGCGCGTTCTTCTTGCAACAATTGATTGAGCAAGGTAGATTTACCCACATTGGGTTGTCCTACAATAACCACAGAAACACCCTTTTTCAATACATTTCCATAGCGGAAACTATCTAGAAGTGCAGTTACATGTGCGGTTAATTCTTGAGCCAACGCTTTCAATTGGTTCCGGTCTACAAAGGCAATGTCTTCTTCTGAGAAGTCCAATTCTACCCCCACCAGAGCGGAAAAGTGGACAAGTTTACGGCGCAATTCTTTTAACTGAAGGGTAAAACCACCGCGCATTTGATTCAGTGCCGTTTGGTGTGCCCGTGCACCATCGGCCGCAATCAAATCAGCCACTGCTTCTGCTTGGGTTAAATCAAAACGACCGTTCAAAAAAGCCCTTTTGGTGAACTCTCCAGGGTCGGCTATGCGCACACCCTGTTCTACAAACAGTTGCAGCAATTGGTCTACAATAAAAGGAGAGCCGTGGCAGGAAATTTCTACCGAGTCTTCTTTGGTAAACGAATGAGGCGCTATAAAGAGGGCGACCGTTACCTCGTCGATAACGACCTGGTCTTTTTGAATCAGTCCTACGTGTACCGTATGAGAGGCTTGTGTGGTCAGGTTTTTTCCATGAAACACCTGGTTGACAATTTGAATAACATATTGCCCAGAGAGCCGAACAACGGCAATGGCGCCCATACCAGCAGGCGTAGCCAGGGCTATGATTGGATCTTGATTGTACAGCATTGGTTACAAATGGGTTAAAAAGATATTTTCAGGATACGCTACTTCTACCAAACTGAGTCCATGCGGAGGAGCCAATGGGAGTATGGGTCGCTCCATCGGTTTCGTTAGCATCCATTGTTGCGCCGTTTCCCACGCCAATTTACCCTTGCTTACTTTGAGCATAATGCCCACCAAGACGCGTACCATACCCCTCAAAAAACGGTTGGATTTTATGCGAAAAACGATTCTATCTTCCACCTGAGACCAAGTGGCTTCTTGTACCGTACAAGCAAAATTTTGTAGTTGCTTGTTGACCTTACTGAGGTATTCAAAGTCTGCACTTGCACAAAAAAAAGCAGCAAGTTGATTCAACAAGGCAAGGGGAGGCAAGGGGTCGGTCCAGACGGCTACCTGTTTGTAAAATGGATTTTTTGTACGCACCAGGGTATATTCATATACCCGATACAAGGCATCGAAACGTGCATGTGCATGGGGCACTACCGGACGAATGGCTGTAATGCTCACATCGGATGGCAATATCCTGTTGAGTGCATACAGCAGATGGGGGGCATTGGGGATCTTTTTTTCTAGGTCAAAATGAGCTGCTTGGTTGCTTGCATGTACCCCTTTGTCCGTTCTGCCACTACCCCAGATGGTCACCTGAATAGACAATACCTTGCTGAGCGCTTCTTGGACAATTTGTTGCACCGAAAGGGCATTTTTTTGTACCTGCCAACCGCTATATGCTTCTCCTAGGTAAGATAGATAGATAAAGTAACGCATAGATCAGGACAACAAGCAGACAAATTCATTTTCATTCTACTTCTAGTAATTTCTGGATGCTACCAACGGATAAATGGGTTATGCTAGCAATTTCTTCCATAGAACTACCGTTATTTAGCATCATTTTCAGCAACCTAGCCTCTCCTATTTGGACACCCTCTGCTTTACCGATTTCCATACCTTCTGCTTTACCCTCTGCTTTACCGATTTCGATACCCTCCGCTTTACCGATTTCCATACCCTCCGCTTTAGCCGTTTTTATCATATAATCCTCAGCGGCTTTGTTATCCATGATGCGTTTGGTTTCTTGCTCGTAATGCAACAATTCTTCTTCTGTCCAATTGAACTGATTTAATTCCTCATAGGCTCTTCCTATTACTGGATCTAAGCCTATGATTTTACGCAAATCAGCTTCAGCAGTTGCTTGAGCATGCTTGAAGAAATAACACCATTTTTCCATGATGTTAGTCAGTAAGTTTATATCCGTGATGTTAAACTTTGGCAACTCGATAAAAGTAAAAGAGAAATCCTGTAAATCATGTGCATAACTGTTCTTATCTAAAAGAACATGGTCAGATTTATAGCATGCTTTGTCTTTAAAGACAATCTTGTCACTAATGGCAATAAATATTACCGCTTTTAAATCTATATATCTGGCCCCTGCTTGCTTGCCTCGGTTTAACTGCCGTGAATAGGCTTTGGCCGCATAATATTGCGCTCTTTTTTCAAACCCTTCTTGTGGAGAGGCTTGCATCTCAATAATGAGTTGTATGCCCTTTTCATCTTTACATAAGACATCCACTATACTTTGTTTCTTAGCAGCTATTTCTGGTACCTGAATCGTGGGTAAAAAGGTTACTTCTTTAATTTTATGGCCTTCCTTAAGCTCCAGCACATCATTGATAAAATGAATAAGGATATCTTTATTCTTAGCTGTTCCAAATATACGGCGGAAGGCAACATCATTTTTAGGATCTAGAAATTTAGTAACGGCCATAATGGTAATGTTTATACGTTGTTATAAAATTACACATTATTCATTAGACTATAGCAGGTGGCAGTACGGACTAGTATGCGGGATGCTCCATCAGAGGAAAGAAAGTCTCGATTTACGCAACAATACCATATCTTCAGATACTTCAATGCCTGCTGGTTTGAGCAACCATGCGCTACAAGCCAACGCAGTTTCTATAGGGGTTGCCATGGTCTATGCTATTTTGGACAAATATGTTTTCCGTGGTATTGTTCATGTGTAATGTGCTGGTGGTATCGGCAAGCTGGTCTGTTGGTTGCATGCTGCACATG
>JAYTOH010000045.1:0-27256 GCA_043747895.1 Amoebophilaceae bacterium | reverse complement strand
TGCTTCTGTAACGTGCGGTAAGATGGGTGCAAAAAGTTGTAACAAGCTGTAAAAGGAATGATACAACGTTGCAACAGCACTGTATTGGCCTACTGGATCCGTATGTGTTTCGTTGTAGGCCCTTGATTTGCTTATTTCTAGATAATCATCGCAAAATACGGACCAGAAAAATGTTTCCACGACCTCCAATGCTTCGGTGTAGGCATACGCCTGCCAATGGGTATGGGCTTGCTCAATCGTCTCTTGTACCTTTTGCAAGAGCCAACGGTCTAGGGTATGGGTAATGGAGGCGTGAAGCACTGCCCCCGAACGGGTTTGCATCTCTGGGCCGTTTGTATTTTGGACATGTTGCACAATGAATTTCCCTGCATTCCATAACTTAGTAACCAGACGTTTCCCATTTTTTAGAACGTTTTCGCAGTAGCAGGTGTCGACACCCAAACGGGCATGTGCAGACCAATAGCGTGTAACGTCGGCACCGTATTGGGTTAAAAGGGTTTCTGGAACAATGGTATTTCCCTTCGACTTGGACATCTTATTTTTGTCTGGAGCAAGGCACCAACCATGAATCATAATGTTTTTCCACGGAAGAGACCCTTCGTGTAGGTGCGCTTTGAGTAGGGTATAAAATGCCCATGTTCGAATGATTTCGTGTGCTTGAGGCCGCAGATCCATGGGAAACAAGCGTGCATGCCGGTTGTAGTCGACTGCAAACGACTGGTTAATGGCATGGGTAGCGAGTTGCGGAGAAATGCTGCTGGTGGCCCAGGTATCCATCACATCGCAATCGGGCTCTACCTCGGCTCGGGTGTAGCCTTTGGGTAAATCTATCAGCGGATTGACAGGCAGTTGGTCTAACGTAGGCACCAAAACCTTGCCTACTTCGCCTGAGCGTCTTGAATACCAAACTGGAAAAGGAACTCCGAAATAGCGCTGGCGACTGATGCACCAATCCCACGCAATCCCTTGAATCCAGGTTTCCAATTGCTGCTTTCTACTGGCTGGATGCCAGCTCAATGCATGCGCTTTATCCAACAATGCTTGTTTGTGGGCAATGGTGCGCACAAACCATTGCGGTAGGGGCAATAGTTCTAGGGGAGCGCCCGAACGCTCTGCACATTTTATGGTTTGGACGATTTCTGTTTGCTTGACCAAGCATGCCTGCTCCCGAAGCAACTCGACCACCTTTTTGCGTGCTTCGTTCACTTTCAATCCTTGCAATGGACCAGCTGCTGCTGCCGCAAGTACCCCCTCTTTGTTCAGAACAACCTGCAGGGGCAATTGGTGTTTTTTCCACCATATACCATCGGTTTGGTCTCCAAATGTACAACACATGACCAACCCTGTGCCTTTGTCGGGTTGTACCAATTCGTCTGCCAAAATGGGTACCCGGTTATGAAATAGAGGCGTAATGGCGTGTGCATTGGCTAAGTATTGGTATCGTTCATCTGCTGGATGGTAAAACAGCGCCACACAGGCAGGTAACAATTCTGGGCGGGTCGTAGCAATGGCCAGCGGTTGATTGGTTGATGCATGTTGAAACAGTATTTCGTTGGTATACGAAATGCGTTCCTTATCCTCTATATCTGCTTGAGCCAGAGCCGTTTGATCGGCCGGATCCCACAAAACAGGCTGTTCACTGCGGTATATTTCGCCTTTTCCCAAAAGGGCTAGAAAAGACATCTGAGATAGTTTACACGACAAGGGACTAATGGTTTGGTATTCCAATGCCCAATCGACCGACAATCCCATAGCCTTGAAAAGTATTCGGAATTTTTCTTCTTCTGTTGCTACTACAGATTGACACAAGGCAACAAATGCTTCTCTGGAAAGGGTGGTTGCGCGTACACCTTGTTGCTTTTCTACCAACCGTTCGGTAGGAAGGCCATTGTCGTCAAAGCCCATGGGATAAAAAATATTTTTACCAATCATTCGTTGAAAGCGAACGATAAAGTCTGCTTGCGTGTAGCTGCAGGCATGGCCTATATGCAGGTGTCCAGAAACGGTAGGAGGAGGAGTGTCTACGGCGAACGTCTCTTCGCGTGTCGCATTGGGGTCCCAACTGTAGAGCTTTTTCATGGCCCATACTTCTTGCCACTGTTTTTCTTGCGTCAAAAAATCATAACGTTGCGTTAAAGATGGTGTCGTCATAATGTTTGTATAAAAGTCACGGTAGAGTTTGTGCACACAACGAAACATGCCAGGTACTCGATTGGTATAGGGTACGCTTGTCGCTGCTTTTTTTCTGTTATAGTACAAATATACGATACGTGTACTGAACTCACATATATACTACTTCCGATTCAAGATGCCGGATTTAACGGGAGTTAGCGCTTTGGCGTGCTATTTTATGACGACACTATAATTAAAGCACACATACACACACCCACACCCATATAGGGTTTCCTATGCCTGCGACAGCGAAAGCAAAGCTGCGGACTTGCGCAACACGTCTACTGTAGCAAAGCATTAACTTGTTGCTCCATAAGCCAACGCGGTAAATCGATTTTCAACCCTATAGCTTCATGCCTATAGCGCATAGTGAAGGTACGGGGCAATAGGAAAAAAGCCATATCATTGTTTTATGCAAATACCACCAACTTGAGAAAAATAACTGATGGTTGAACCACAACAGTTTTTAAGAGATCTTTTCGTAGTTTTGCATCAAGTTCCATTAAAGCTTTACCTGCCTTAACGGTAACATACCAAAGATAAACACGCTTCGATCAATTCCATTTTTAACGGATTAGTAGCCAGTCTTTATGTTCGAACCGCCATCTATTGTCCCTGAAGCTATTCTAGCAGATTACCGCCTTGCATGCGAAAGCAGAGCGGCGAGCATATGGGCACGCAAAGAAGTTTTTTCCGGAAAAGCCAAGTTTGGTATTTTTGGAGATGGAAAAGAAGTTGCCCAACTGGCTATGGCCAAGTGCTTCCAAAATGGAGACTGGCGAGCCGGGTATTATAGAGACCAAACATTGATGTTTGCCATTGGCGGTTTGACGTTACAGCACTATTTTGCCCAACTCTATGCGCATGCTTCTATAGCAGCAGAGCCAGCTTCTGGGGGAAGGATGATGAACTGTCATTTTGCTACAAGGTTCTTGGATGAACAAGGCAATTGGATCGATCAATTGCGTTGCAAAAACAGTTCGGCCGACCTATCCTGTACGGCTGCACAAATGCCCAGGTTGCTGGGCCTAGCCTATGCTTCCAAACTATACCGTTCGGAGGCTTTTGCACACCTGCAGGAAAACTTCTCGCGTGGAGGCAATGAGGTTGCTTTTGGTACCATTGGAGACGCCAGTACTTCGGAAGGTATGTTTTTTGAAACAATCAATGCAGCGGGCGTTTTGCAAGTACCGCTCTGTATTTCCGTATGGGACGATGGTTACGGCATTTCCGTTCCCCAAGCCTATCAAACCACCAAAGAATCTATTTTTACGGTATTATCCGGATTTCAACGAACCACAAAACAAAATGGATACGAGCTATTTACCGTGAAGGGATGGGACTACCTTGCATTGTGCCACACCTACCAACAAGCAGTAACCATCTGCCGAAAAGAACATGTACCTGTATTGATTCATGTAACCGAAATGACCCAACCATTGGGGCATTCTACCTCCGGTTCACACGAACGGTACAAATCAACCGAACGGTTGCAATGGGAACAAGCATACGACTGCATTAAAAAAATGGGCGAATGGATGGTACAAACCAACATAGCTACCACCGACGTATTGCAACAAATTGCGTTAGAAGCCGAACAAAAAGTAAAAAAAGCCCAACAAGCTGCTTGGCATACTTTGGTAACAGAAATTCAAAAACCCAAAAAAAAACTGATATCCTTACTAGAATCTGTAGCATTGCCCACAACATCCGCTCCATCCAATCCGCTTGTCCCCATTATCGAAGCACTCAGCACGAGTGTCTCCAACAGGCAATTAGACGCTACTCGAGCTGCCAACAAAGCGCTCTATGCATTGCGCAACGTACCTTACGCAAACAAAAAAGCAGTCTTGGCTTGGTGGCACGAAGACCAACGGGCTGCTGCAAAAAAATTCCAGAGCCATCTTCACAGTATATCTTCAAAATCAGCACTTATTGTAAAAGGAATCCCTCCCACTTATTCCGAAAAGCCACAACAGGTAGATGGTAGGGAAATACTATGTAGCTGCTTTAAAGCCTTATTGGAACGAGACGGTCGTGTCTTTGCCATTGGACAAGACTTGGGAAAGATTGGTGATGTAAACCAAGGTTTTGCAGGTATGCAAGAATACTTTGGCCCTTTGCGTGTCACCGATACAGGTATTCGAGAGTGCACCATGATTGGGCAAGGCATTGGTGCCGCGATGCGCGGGCTTAAACCGATTGTAGAAATTCAATACCTAGACTACCTCCCGTATGCCTTGCAAATACTCTCGGACGACTTGGCAAGCTTGCGGTACCGGACCAGTGGGGGACAACAAGCTCCTATGGTGATCCGAACCAGAGGCCATCGCCTGGAAGGAATTTGGCATTCCGGTTCGTACATATCTAGTATACTACATGCCATACGAGGCATTTATCTGTTGGTACCTCGAAACATGACGCAAGCAGCTGGTTTTTACAATACCATGATGCAATCGGATGACCCAGCCTTGCTTATCGAGTGCTTGAATGGCTACCGGTTGAAAGAATATATGCCCGAGAATGTCTCCGGAATCACGGTACCCCTGGGCATTCCAGAGATCCTACGAACAGGCAATGATGCAACCATCGTAACCTACGGCTCCATGTGCCGGGTGGTGTACGAAGCCTGTGAACGACTCTCCGAACTCGGTATTGAATGCGAAATCATAGACGTACAAACACTCCTGCCCTTTGACCGGGAACAGTGTATTGTGCAATCGTTGGAAAAAACGAATCGTATTGTCTTTGCAGACGAAGACGTACCAGGTGGCACTACAGCTTATATGATGCAACAGGTATTGGAAGTACAAAAAGGGTATGCATTATTGGATGCTCCCCCCTTGACCATTAGCAGCCAGCCGCATCGTCCGGCGTATGGAGACGATGGCAACTACTTTTCGAAACCAAATGCAGAAGAAATAGTAGATAAAATCTATTTGATGATGCACCAAAGTGATCCGTTTCGGTACCCAGCCTTGCTGTAAGGATTGGCTTCCATAGGTACAAAACATCCCATCGATACACGGAATGCAAGGGGTGGCAAACCGATTCCATGGCATCTTTTTATGCGAAATTTTATACAAAAATGGCTATTTCACAAACAAACAAAAAATCATCCAGTCTGATTTTTGGCGCTAGGGCCGTCATAGAAACCATACAAGCAGGCCAAACCATTGAAAAAGTTTTCCTACAACGCCGACATGCATCAACGCAAGCAAAAGAACTACAGGCATTGTTGCAACAATACAGCATTCCATTTGGGTATGTTCCGATTGAAAAGCTGAATCGACTCACACGCGGCAACCACCAAGGCGTGGCAGCCATAGTTTCTCCTATTGCCTTTCCATCACTAGAGATGCTTGTTCCGACTATCTTTGAACAAGGCAGGTCTCCCCTGCTCATCGTATTAGATGGGGTAACCGATGTACACAACGTAGGAGCCATTGCCCGCACTGCCATTTGCATGGGCGTGGATGCATTGGTCGTCCCGATCTACGGAAGCGCATCCATTTCTGGAGCAGCTATGAAAACATCGGCAGGTGCATTGGCCACACTTCCTGTGTGCCGGGTGCCCAACCTGACCACTGCTTTGCACTATTTACAAGCAAGTGGACTAACCCTTGTAGCCTGCGATGCAGACGCCTCCCAATCCCCTCAGGAGATCGATTTCAACCTGCCTACTGCTCTGGTATTCGGTGCAGAAGGCACGGGAATCGCCCCTACACACCTCAATTTAGCCACACATCGCGTAAGCATTCCCATGCGAGGACCCATTGCCTCCTTAAATGTATCGGTAGCAGCTGGTATCGTGCTCTACGAAGCGTTTCGGCAACGGGATACATAAGAGCAAACTACCCTAAAATGTATTCTGGACGATACTTTATCAGCATGAAGATGGGGGATTTAACCAGGATTGAGCAAATAGAAAAATAGAAAAATAGAAAAGGAAAAAAAGAGACAAGGAGGTAAAAATCCTTATAAAACGATATGCATACCGAACAACCCGCTACATCAGAAATTTGTTTTCTACACGTGCGTGCAACCCCCAATGGCTGCAAAACAAAATTGAGCAATGGGTAGTCGTACAAACCAGCTGTCTCTTGCACATCCGTGTTACAGCTCCTCCAGAAAAAGGCAAAGCCAACCAAGCCATTGCAACGTTGCTGGCCAAAACCTTGGGCATACCGAAAAGTACCATCCAACTGGTACATGGAGCAACCAGCCGAAACAAACTGTTCAAAATAGCTCCCTGGTCCAACGATTTGGCAAAAAGCTGCCACCTCCTCCCCTACTGCCCAATTTGTTTGCATCTTAATCGAACCACGCTGGTTGCGTCAACCACACGCCTACACATGCCGTACCCACGGCTGCGTCGACTACATTGTGGCAAGGCCCTACCCAGGCGCTCCGTTTGTAACGGTTTGTAAGCCACAACGTACCGCACCATTGCGCTGCATACAAACGCATCGGCACATTTTTTGCTGGCATTTTATTGGATCTATCAAAAAAAAGTACTAAAATTGTAAGTATATTTTATTCCTCCTTAGCTCAGTTGGTTAGAGCATTTGACTGTTAATCAAAGGGTCGCTGGTTCGAGTCCAGCAGGGGGAGCCATTATTCTCGCTTCAAGCTTCCATGAACGCATTAAACCAAGCATGGTGCGCTGCAGTGCAGCAGTTTGAGGGATACCTACGCCTAGAGCGTTCCCTGGCTGAAAACTCCATCCTAGCCTATATGTCAGACTTAAAAAGGTTTGCGCAATTTGTCCCTGTACCCATAGATCCCCTTGCCGTAACCCCGGAGCACATTCTGGCTTTCTTAGAAGCCTTACATGGTTCGGGCATACAAGCCCGCAGTCAAGCACGCATGCTTTCTGCGCTACGCATTTTTTACACACACGTACGGCTCGATCACCCCACCCACATTGATCCTACGGCACTGGTCGAACTCCCCCAGCTGGGCCATAAGCTGCCTTCCGTACTATCCGTCCATCAAATCGAAACCATGCTCCAAGCCATAGACCACACTACACCTATAGGCATCCGCAATCGGGCCATTGTGGAGATGTTATACGGTACAGGCATGCGCGTTTCGGAGTTGGTCACATTACCCATTGGGCACCTTTATGCAGACGAAGGATTTGTACGCATCATTGGCAAGGGCAACAAAGAACGGCTGGTTCCGATTGGTGCCATCGCACTAAAGTACAGTCAGATCTATTTAAACGAGGTACGCATGCATGTGCACATACAACCAGGTTACGCGGACCTGCTTTTTCTAAACCGAAGGGGCAAAGGACTAACGCGGGTCATGGTGTTTCTCTTGGTACAAAAACTCGCCAAAATGGCACAAATTTCCGTAAATGTAAGCCCACATGTATTTCGGCATTCGTTTGCTACGCATTTGGTAGAAAGAGGAGCAGATTTGCGCGCCGTGCAAGAAATGCTAGGACACAGCTGCATTACTACTACGGAAATGTATACCCACCTAGATCGGAATTACTTAAAACAAACCATGCAAATGTATCATCCAAGAAATCAGGGAAAGCATGGTTCTATATCCAATCGGATTCAAGACGCTGAACTTCTCAGCTAATCCATACTGCTAACCGCCCCCTTTGAACAAAGGAGTGCATAGAAAGCGTGCAGGTAAAGAAAAAAATGATATGGTAATCAGCTCTTTATTGAAAGACCGTGTCCTAGGGGGACCATCCCGCATCTTCATTCCTATAGCGTATATTGCGATACTCGACTTGGGTATTCTTAAAACATGCCTCAACCAGTACTTCGTTCTGAAAGAGCGCTATTCTAGCAATAGGGGTTTGCGTTTGATCAACTGGGTTAGGTGCATTACTTCTATTTTATCTAAAAAATCAACTATATAGAGTTTTTCCAATACATTTGTTTGGAAAGCGCACAAATCTTTTGTCTGCACGAACGCAATAAAGTCATATGTACCTACCGTTTGGTAACATGTCGTAACTTCATGGATTTTATCAATTGCCGCTTTAAACAACTTGCTGTACTCAGGTGTCACCCGCTGCAGTCGAATGCCCAACATGATTTCTACGCGTAACCCTACTTTTCCAGGATCTATTTGTGCCCAATAATGGGTTATGATGGCATGGTGTTCCAATTTCCTAACACGTTCAAGGGTAGCTGCAGCAGATAAGTTTACTTTTTGAGCCAATGCTGCATTGGTAATCTTGGCCTCACGCTGAAGAATCGTTAAAATGGCTTTGTCTATCTTATCTAATTCCATAGGAGCTACTATGTGTAAATATCCTCAAACAACTGCACCTTCTGGTTTTGGAAGATTTTATCCTAATTTTATCTGTAGAATGCTTCAACGCTTACTTTTCTTTGAAAGAACTCTTATGAAGATGTTGGTTGGAAACCCAACAGGTTGATCCTTTTCTAGGTCCATTTGTATGGATACAAAATTACAAAAAAATCAAGAGCTGGAGAACAAGCATCTGCAAAAATAATGCCCGACCTGGTAGGAAACTATGCTGAACATTTATGCAGTTGACTTGGTGCAAAGCATGTATTTTAGTATGTTACAAGTAAGGACAAAGCCTTTATGCTAGAAGAACAAGATTTTAACCCCTTGTAACCTACAAAACCAAAAAACCAAATGATGCTACCGAAAAAAAGAATGAAATGGATCGTCATTTTGTTGACGTTCTTTTGGTTGCCTGTGACACCCAAAGCGTCTGCCTTAGGGATAGATTTTACAGAACGCACCTACTTTAACAAAGATGGCTCTGGCTTATTTAGCCTTAAAGTAGATTTAACAAAATCACGCCACCTCATCGGACTTATCAAATGCCTGAACAAAGAATACGAAGGCATTACCAAGCTCATTGGGTACAATGCGTTTTACGCTACCAAGCAGCAGTTTAAAAAAATGCCTGGCATCAGTGGCATCCGTATAAAACACGATGAAAAAATGCTTAAATTTACCTTGCGTTTCGCATTTAAAACCATCCAAGCCTTGAACAACGCTATGCGCAAGATGAACCAAGGAATTGACCCTATTCCCATTACCTATTTTAGCCTTAGCGATACGCTTTTTGTCCGTGAAGACATGCATGGCATAGCAAAAAGGTTGATATGTTATCAACAACACGACAATTGTCTGATTAAAAGTTTGAATCTAGCTTCCTTTTTTAAGGAAATTACCTATACAACCATCTATACGTTTCCGAGAAAAATACAAGATGCCAGCAATCGATTCAGTGAAATAACCAAAGATGGGAAAACCATACGCATTACCCATCATATATTATCTGCCGATGAAGCAGAAGAATCCATAGCAAACCGAGTTCATTTTATGGTTAAATAAAAACATACGCTTTATGAAGACAAAATATGGTCACATAGCAGAAAGAATAAAAGCCATCAGGCACTGTCTTTGACTACCCTACCAAACAGTTGGAATTGCAGCTATTGGAAGACAAAACAACTGCACCTACCTTTTGGTCAAAACCAGCAGAAGCCCAACAAACCATCCAACAAATCAAGCAACTAAAGCTGCACATAGACCCCATGAACGTTCTACAACGCAAATGGGAAGACCTACTTTTGCTGGAAGAATTGCTGTCATTGGATGCGGCAGACCCCTCAGAAGTAGACCATGTACTGGCCGATAACATCGCTCTGCTAGACGAACTGGAGTTGCAAACAATGTTGAATGGCGAAGAAGACCAGTTGGATGCTGTGATAGACATAAAGCCGGGTGCAGGTGGTACAGAAAGCCAAGACTGGGCCTACATGCTTGTGCGCATGTACACAATGTGGGCATCTCGACAAAAATATGATGTTAAAACCATTCACTATCAAGAAGGAGATAGCGCTGGAGTGAAAGCCGTTACACTGGAACTCGTAGGTCCTTATGCATATGGCTACCTAAAAGCAGAAGTTGGCATTCACCGATTGGTGCGCCTCTCCCCTTTCGATGCGGCAAACAAACGCCATACTTCTTTTGCTTCTGTATACGTAGCTCCTGTTATAGACGATTCGATACAGGTAGAAATCATACCTTCCGATCTGAGTTGGGATACGTTTCGCTCTGGAGGCGCTGGTGGTCAAAATGTGAACAAAGTAGAAACAGCTGTGCGGGTGCGGCACATTCCATCTGGTTTGGTTGTGGAATGCCAACAAGAACGTTCTCAATTGCAAAACAGAGAAAAAGCATTGCAGTTGTTAAAGTCTAAGCTCTACCAGCAAGAGCTCGAAAAACGAAGGGCCAAACAACAACAGATCGAAAGCACCAAGAAGAAGATCGATTTTGGATCGCAAATTAGAAGCTACGTACTCCATCCCTACAAAATAATTAAAGACAATCGAACAGGCCACGAACGCAAAGATGTAGAAAATGTATTAGACGGAGACCTCAATGGGTTTATTAAAAACTACTTGTTACACAGTTAAGGATTACTAGATCGGAATGAAGATACGGAATATAACTCTTGAAGATCACCTTCTTTTATACTTGTATCAAGATACAAGTATAAAAGAAGGTGAAAAGCGTGCAGGCAAAGAGGGAAAAAAGAAGAAGGGGTTCCGATTCCAGTGTGGACGGACTAGTGATACCTGTTTGCATATAAAACCTCTATCCATACATGTTGAACACGGTACGAGACAAAATCAAACGCGCCTTTTATTTTACACATGCAGAAAGCAACGGACTGATAGCCATCGTGCTACTGATCGTTCTACTCGTATTATTACCGAAGGCTTTGAAGTTTTATTTCAGCACCTGCCCAAAACCAGTAGATCGTACACAAGACAGAGCTTTATTAGAAGAAACATTCCAGTTATTGCACCAACGAAAACAAATAAAGAAATTGAATATCAATTTTATTTCTGCAAAAGAGTTGGCAAAAAACACAGGTATAGAACGTAAAATGGCCAACAGACTCGTAACCTATAGGAACAAACTAGGTGGGTTTGTTTCTGTCAAACAATACAGCGAAGTATACGACATGTCGCCCGCACTCCAAGAAAGGCTGGTCAAACGGACATGTATTGCAACACCTCCCAAACAACTTTCGCTGAACCATGCCACATTTAAGGATCTGGTAACCCACCCATATATTTCAATAAATCAGGCAAAAGCCATTATAGCGTATAGAAAAAAAGAAGGGAAATTTACAGCAATATCTGCTATAGAGCAGTTGCCTGGTTATCAGCCAGGTTGGGGAAAAAATAAGCCCCTACCTCTCTCTGGACTAGATTTTTTCCTATCAAGTACTCAGAGCATCTTCATTTTGTGACTGGTTTGGTTGCAGTAGCAAAAATAGTAGCATGGGCATGCTAGAAAATGATACTGCCGACCAAAAATCTTTTTCATTGTAGCTATTTCAGAGCGGCCCAGATAGCGTTTTAATAAAAAATATATATATTTGTATATAAATGAGACAAGGGTCCTTAGCTCAGCTGGTTAGAGCATCTGTTTTACACACAGAAGGCCGCAGGTTCGAATCCTGCAGGGCCCACTTTTTAGAGGGCACTATAAAAAGCCACCTAGTTAAAATCAGTTCGTTTAATTTAAATTTTTGGTTTCCATGCCCGTAAGATTGCAACGTAAAGCACGAAAAAACAAAATCAAAGCAGCACAACGAAAAGCTGCCATCAAGCGTCTTATGTTTACACCTGTTGTTAAATGTGTAGATGTAGAAGAAATTCGAAAAAGCTTCTCTGCATCCCAACGAACGGCTTAACGTTACGCACAAACGATGTAGGCTATGGGGACATATCGTTAATTTTTTTTATAAATTAGTCCTATAGGGGGTAGCAATCAAGTATTCCTCCCCTATTCTAGGCATCTTTCCCTTAGATCCTAAAAATAAGCTACTTGATGCACCGGTCTATCATTTTGTCCCTGGTATGATTCGCTAAAACAACTTGTATAAAAATGCCTAAAAAGCTATCATCCACACAATAATCTTTTTAAACACTGCTTGGGCAGGGAAAATACAATGCTCGATTTGATCAAAAATCAACCAGCGTATCTAAGTTCCATACGAGCTTAGTCTGACTCCCTTGCCATTAAGTTTCCTATGGTCCACGTTGGCGTTATTTCCGGCGGTCTTGCAAAGGGTACCACCTTCTTCATTCCTATAGATAGAGATACATGCGTTATTACATAATAGCAGGCGAGCATTCTGGCGATATGCATGGAGCAGGTTTGATTGAACAGATAAAAGAAATAGACCCAGAGGCACATTTTTGGGCCTGTGGAGGGGATGCCATGCAACAGGCAATGGGCAGATCTTGCGCGGTAAACTGTACCGAAATAACTTGCATGGGACTTGATTTTTTAAAGAAAATGTATCCCCTATGGCGCACATTGCGCTGCTGCAAAACAGAGCTGGTTGCCTACAGACCTGATGCCGTAATCTTAATCGACTACAGCGGTTTTAATTTAAAATTAGGCTCTTTTGCCCAAAAACAGGGATTTTGGGTATACTATTACATTCCCCCAAAAATCTGGGCACATGGCGCCAAAAGAATAGAAAAAATCAAAACAACAGTAAAGAAAATAGGTTCCATTCTTCCCTTTGAAGTTGCGTATTACCAAGCCAACGGCTACAACGCCATTGCATACGTAGGCAATCCATTGGTACAAAAGGTTGCCATGCATTCCGCACAGCCTACCTTCAGAACAGACAACAGATTGGATCATCGCCCTATTATAGCCCTATTGCCTGGTAGTAGGCTCGAGGAAGTACAATGCATACTTCCTCATATGGCTACGCAGGTGCATTTCTTTCCCTCGTACCAATTTGTCGTAGCCGGGGTACACCACATTCCCAAAGCACTATACGACACGCTAGCGCCATTGCCCATACATACCCTATACGACCAAACCTATTCCCTATTGGCCGCTGCCCAAGTGGGTATTATTGCCTCCGGTAGCGCAAGTTTAGAAGCTGCCCTGTTCGATTTGCCGCAAGTCGTAGTATACAAAACAAGCTTTTTAACCTACTGGTGGTACAAAAAAATAGCCACTGTAAAACACATCTCTCTAGTAAACCTATTGGCGGGCACTACCGTTGTTCCAGAACTCATTCAAGACCAATTGAATCCACAAACCATCCGGAAAGCGGTACAACGCCTCTTGGAGGGAACGGATGTTGGGGTACAGAAACAGGCTTATGGCCAAATTCGAGCACTCCTAGGAACGAAACATGCAGCAGAAGAAACCGCTCAAATGATTGTAAAAGATTTAAAAATCCAGTCCCATGCCCCATCAAATGAACCAAACCAATCCGGGTAGAATCCTGGCCATAGATTACGGCTGCAAGCGTATAGGTATTGCTGTAACAGACCCATTGCAGATTATTGCAACACCTTTAACAACCATCCAGAGCACAGAACTGCTTGATTTTTTGGAAGATTATATAAAAAAAGAACCCGTTTGTATGTTCGTAATGGGCCTGCCACAAGGACTCAATGGCAAGCCTACTGAAATGAGTCTTCTTGTACAAGAAAAAGGGAAACAATTGCAAACGCATTTCCCAAAACAAAAGCTCTATTATTATGACGAACGGTTTACCTCTAAAATGGCTACCCAAGGGCTGTACCACGCAGGATACAGCAAAAAAGACCGACAGCAGAAAGCCAATATAGATAAGATAAGTGCTGCAATTTTATTGCAGTCGTTCTTAAATAGTTCTATCTATACTCAATTAAAATGAAGATGCGGCATTCAGGACCTGAAATTTATCGTTCATTCTGGTATCCATTTTACGAATTAAAATTTAAGCTCGTTGCTGGCCTGATCAATTGGAACAACGGATCTCCAATACAAAAAAGAATGGCACAAACTTCCAAATACCCTATAGGAGTACGCCTTGCCTGCGGCGTCGAAAGCAAAGCTGCGGACTTACGCAACACGTCTATTGTATTTTTAACGCTAGTTCGGTAAATTCGTTCGAAGGGAACCACTTGACGTCGGGCCTATTTTAAACCTGAGTGCCTAGTATGTACGCGCCTATTTCCGTTGCATAGACGCAGTAGTAGACTTGTTGAGGCTGTTTCAATAGAGCGCTATTGGCAAGTTGTATCAGGTTCATTTTTAGATGTTTCTGTGCAGAAAAACTACCGCATATGCCACTATATGCAGGGTTTGTAGACGGAACAAACACCAAATTAGACCTTAGCAGGTTTCGTTGCAAGAGCCTCGGGTCAGGAATTTCGCAACACAGGGCCTATATTTATACCTATGAACACATTGGCAACAAATACAATAGAATGCAAGACAGATGCAGCTTTGTTTCCTGTAGAAACCTTATCCTGCTTCTACATGAAGTGGTATGAGGTGATGCTGTTGATTCGTAAATTTGAAAACAAAGCTGCTCAACTCTACGGGCAACAGGAAATAAAAGGATTTTGTCATCTCTACAATGGGCAAGAAGCCTGTGTGGCTGGGGCGGTTAGCGCTTTACGCCCTGGAGACAAACACATTACAGCCTATCGAGACCATGCACATCCCATTGCCTTAGGGACTGATCCGAAGTACATTATGGCCGAACTCTACGGCAAAGCCACCGGAATTTCCAAAGGATATGGAGGGTCTATGCACATCTTTGACAAAGCACATCATTTTTTGGGCGGGCATGGTATTGTTGGTGGACAAGTCCCATTGGGTACAGGGATTGCTTTTGCAGAAAAATACAACAAGACAGGCAATTTGTGTATTGCCTTTATGGGAGATGGTGCTGTACGACAAGGAGCAGTACACGAAGCCTTTAATTTAGCCATGCTGTATGCGTTGCCTATTATTTTTGTTATTGAAAACAACGGTTATGCTATGGGGACTTCTGTCGAACGCAGTTCCAATGTTACTGAACTATACCGTTTGGGCGACAGCTATGCCATGGATGCCGAGCACGTAGATGGCTTATGTGTTAAGGCAGTCCACTGTGCCGTTGCCAAAGCAGCAGAGAAGGCAAGAAAAGGCATACCCAGCTTATTGGAATTTGTTACGTACCGCTATAGAGGCCATTCCATGTCAGACCCTGGGAACTATCGAACCAAAGAAGAATTAGAAGCATATAAAGAACAAGACCCTCTTCTGAAACTGAAAAGACGCATATTAGAAGCGCATGTTGCGGATGCCAATGTACTAGATGCCCTAGACCAAAAAACCAAGGATGTAATTGCAGACGCGGTGGCATTTGCAAAGGAATCTCCCTTTCCAGATCCAGCAACTGTGTACAAGTACGTTTACAAACAAGAAAGTTATTCGTTTCTTTCTCATTAATTTTTTTATGAAAACAATAGATATAGAGAGTATTCCTAGAAATAAAGGAGCCAATCAACCTCCTCAAGAAGCGGCTAAAATAGATCCAATGCTTGCTAGAAAGCATGCATTAAAGCAATTTAACATCTCAATTAAGGATAGAAAAAATAGGTTCTACTTTACATGCTGTATGGTTGTGGTTGTGGCGCTAGCTTGGTATGGTATTGACCTATATCATGAAAAACAAGATGTAAAAGCACAAGATGAGGCATTCCAGGCCATGTATGATTTTGAATCAAATGCATATGACAAAGCGTTAAAAGGTGACGAAACGCACAAAGGACTTCTAGCCATCAGCGAAGCATATCCCCATACAAAGACAGGAAGACTAGCGAGGGTTTACACAGGACTTATCTACATGCATCAAAAGGAATATGTTAAAGTAATCAATTGTTTAACAAAATGTCACGTAGGCGACTCTATACTTCAAGCACGCGTTTGGTGTGTATTGGGAGATGCGTATAGCGGACAGAAAAATTTCAGGCGGGCTGCCGATTGCTATACGAAAGCAGCACAACAAAAGCCCAATAGCGTCTACTCACCTGTGTATTTGAAGAAAGCAGCCATTGCCTTTGAAGCCACAGGCCAATACCCAAAAGCCCAAGCATGTTATCAAAAAATTATAGAGCAGTATCCGCATGCGCGTTCTGCCTATGAAGCAGCGGTTAAGGAAGCAAGTCGCCTATCGGCGCTGGTATAAGACTGCATACAATCAATCTCTTTTTCATGCACAAACGATGGGTCCTGCAGTCCATCAAGGACGCGGAAAAAATAGAAACAATATCCACCGGATTGGGTACGCCTTGCGCGCTTTCGAAGCTTTTGGTAAGCAGATCTATAGAAACCTTTTCAGCAGCTAAAGCTTTTTTTCGTCCCTCTTTAGAAATGTTACACGATCCTTTTTGCATGAAAGGCATGGGGCAGGCAGTGGAACGGTTGATGGACGCATTGTTCATTAAGAAGGAAAAAATATTGGTTTACGGAGATTATGATGTAGATGGAACCACTGCCGTATCCATGGTATATGGGTTTCTAGCAGCACTACCTGGCGCCAATGTAACCTATTACATACCCGATCGCATGACCGAAGGGTATGGTGTTTCTTTGCAAGCCATAGAGCAAGCACGGCACGATGGGGTTAAGCTTGTTGTTACTTTAGACTGTGGCATAAAGGCATATGATCCAATTGCCCGGGCAGTTGAATCGGGGATCGATGTCATCGTGTGCGACCACCATCATGTGGGCGACCTGTTGCCTCCTGCTTACGCTATTTTAAACCCCAAACAAACCGATTGCGCCTATCCTTTTGCGGAACTTTCGGGTTGCGGTATAGGATTTAAACTCCTACAAGCCTTTTGCCAGAAAACGGGACGCGATCTTCAGGAATTGTACCCTTATTTGGATTTGGTAGCCGTTAGTACTGCTTGTGACCTTGTTCCTCTAATCGATGAAAACAGAATCATAACCTACCATGGCCTGAAGCAGCTGGAGCGTGCACCCAGACCGGGTTTGCATGCCTTATTGCAGTTGGGGGGCTTGACTGCACCACTGACCATTTCCGATATTGTTTTTAAAATAGGCCCCCGCATCAACGCCGCAGGACGCATCAGCCATGCTGCATTGGCCGTTGAATTGCTTATGGAAAAAGACTTTGTCCAAGCACAACGGTTGGCTTGCCTCATTGATCGGCAGAATTGCATGCGGAAGGAATTGGATGAGACGATAACACAGGAGGCTCTGGCAACCATTGCACGCATCGAACAAAAACGCCCCAGGAAGAGTCATGTACTTTTTAATGAAAATTGGCACAAAGGCATTGTAGGCATTGTGGCCTCTCGTTGTATTGAGCAGTACCATAGACCTACCATTGTTTTAACCCTTTCCAATGGCAAGGCAACCGGTTCTGCCCGCTCCATACCGGGTTACAACATTTACGAAGCTATTGTTTCCTGTGGCGCGTTGCTCCATCAATATGGTGGGCATGCTTGTGCAGCTGGCTTGACGTTGTCTGTGGAAAATGTATGGCTTTTTCAAGAGAAGTTCGAACAAGTAGTTCAGAATACCCTAGAAGATGGCTTGTTGATTCCCCAACAAATGATCCACTCCATACTTTCGTTTCCATGCATTACGCCAAAGTTTGTCTCTATTTTGCTGCAAATAGCCCCTTTTGGATCTGGTAACCCCACTCCGGTGTTTGCCAGCAATAAGGTATACGTACACACCTATCGGGTACTTAAGGGCCTACACCTTAGATTGGAACTCTATCAAGCAGACTGCACCGAACGGTACACCGCCATAGGGTTTGGTTTGGCGCAACATGAGGCGTTGGTTGCCAGTGGGAAGCCCTTGTCCATAGCCTATAGCATTGGATACAACGTTTATTTGGGCAATCGATCGATACAGCTGGTGGTACGAGACATCAAGTCGGACGAACAGACTGTTGCGTTTTTTGCCTAACGTTTTTTGCAACCATCTTTCTATTTCCAGCATACAGCCATTAGGGCTGCATGCTGGGACTGCCGGGACTGGTTTATTCCCGTAGTTTACGCGCCAAGGTGGCTAATGTTTCGTCCGATGCGCGTTCGGCGTCGTGCGAAGAAACATAGCCAGGATACTGGGTAAATTTGGTTGCAATGCATGAGGTATGTTCTTGCCAATGCGCTGTATGGGTGCCGTGAAGTGGAATAAGCTTTGCATGCAAATGGTTGACCCCATACCCTTCAAATATCAGTGCCGTTCGTGCTGCTGTTTCAAATTTCTCTACCAAGCGGTTGGCAACCTGTCTAGCTGCCGCCATTAATCTGTTTACTTCCGTTTCGGGATGGTCAAAAACGTAGCTGCTCAAATGGTGTTTCGGTATGACGACCGTAAATCCTTCTGTATTGGGAAAGATCGATAGGAACGCCAAATAATGAGCGTCTTCCCATACTTTGTGACAGGGGTCTAAACCCATGACGATCCGGCAAAAGATACACTGCTGCTCCGGTTGGTGTAGGTGTGTTGTTGGTGACATCTTGCTGTGTTTTCGATAAATAAAAATCAACGACGGTACAAGCCCTATCCCTCCCCCTACCCTACCCTACCAAGAAGGCCCATGTGATAGGGACCACAATCCCGCAACTTCATTTCGATCGAGTATAATATAATTAAATTATCCCAGGGCTGCTTGGCGCTTCTTGGTAATCCCTGCTCTTTTTTCTGCAAGCTGTGCTTCTTGTCGCTTAATTTTAGCTTCTGCTTGTTTAACTTCTGCTTCTTCTTGGGCTAAATTGGCCTCCTCTTCAGCTCTAGTTGCTGCTCTCTTTTTTTCTTCTACTTCAGAAAGAGGTCCGGTTGCAGCAGTTTGGGTACCACCTTGGGTGATAGATTGATCACCACAACCCAGCAGACTTGCTAACAAGGGAACGAAACGCAGTGGTATAAAACGCATAAAAAGTGTATTTTAATTGATTTTGACAGATATTTTTTATTTGAATCGGTTGGGAGCACAACCAAATTACAACCATTTCTGTGCTTGCTTTTTAGTATGTTTTGTCTTCTAATTGAGCTGCTAGTGTATCCAATTCCTTTAAGATTTTTTCTGCCGAATGCACTACATCTGTGATCAATTCTTGTCCTGTATCTTTGGCTTGGTTTTTGATTGCCTGTTTATTGCCTATTAACTTGGCAATCAAGGAACGTAATTTTTGTTGATACAACTTTATATTGTACGCTAGGCTACTCCTTACCACAGCACCCTTGGTTGGTGCAGCAAGTACGCCTATGACCCCCCCTAGACAGACGCCTAAGCAAAGAATGATTCCATTTTCAGTTCTTTTTTTCATAGCTCAAACAGTGGGTATATAAATTATTTCACAGTCCAACAAACGGGTAACGACTTGCTTGTCCTACCATTTAGGGTTTCTCTATTGTCGTTAATCCACTTAATACGCCTTCTAAAACACCATTTACAAAATGACTGCTTTTCGGTGTACCATACAACTTGGCAATCTCAATGTATTCATTCATAGATACTTTAGTAGGTATTTCCTGTATTTCAAGAATTTCTACCAAGGCCAATTTGATTAAGATTTTGTCTGTCAATAAAATACGGTCTCGATTCCATTTTTCAGCCTTTTCCCCAATCATCGCCTCATAAGCAGCATCGTTTTTAACAACTGCTGCGAATAGGCGGTTGTAAAATACTTCTTCTTTTGCCCATTGTGCTTCAAATTCACGGAGAACGGTTGTAAAAGCAGCAGTACTATCGGTACGCAACGCAACAAAGGTTTGCGTTAATAGTTTCCGTATGGCTCGTTTGTGATCGTCCCAACAGCCATCCATCATGGAGAAAAAATCACAAACTTGCGGATCTTTAAAAATAAGATTTTGTACAATGTATTCCAACATTTTTATCTCCTGATTGGGATTTGCGGCATCCAGTGGGAGCACAGCAAGCGGTAACGGTTGCAACAAACGTATGTACCAATCCTGTATTTGATCTTCTGCCCAATGTATGGCATGTACGCGTACGGCATGGGCCCATTCGCTGGTTTGAGACAATACTTGAAGCAGGGAGGAGGTAGACCATGCTGTGTGCAGCAATGGCTCGGCAGTTATGTACGCTTCCGGGGCCTCTTGTCGGGCCATCTTTTGCCATGCGATCAACAAGGCTAAAATATACAAATAACCTTTGTAAATGGATGCTTTGGCGTGTTGAAACCGAGCTTGCAAAAGCAATTGGTTCTGATGTAGGTCTTCCCGATAACGCAAAACATGCGCAAACACCAACTGCTCTATTTTATGGTCAGCTTTATGGTCAGCTTTATGGTCAGCTTTGTGGACAGCAGGAGGAGGATCTTCTGCCAGCGTTTTCCAAAAGAGTGCCACTGCTGTTTTTTTTTCTTTTTCCAACTGTGGCTTTTTACTTGGCTGTTCTAAAAATATGTCAAAGGCAAAGTGTTTTTCTATTGCTTCTATTGTTTCTTTTTGGGCAGCTTGTTTGCAAATGGTGTACGCATAAAAATTTTGGAGTGTTTTGATGCGTACAATGCGTCTAGGAACAATACTTATTTGCATGACAATTGGACCTAGGTTCGTTTTAATGACCAAGCAAGCGTCTTTTTAATGCTTTGAATCCGCTCTACGGCCATCTCTTGGGCCACGTCTTGGGTAGGACGACGTTCCTCTTCGGCCTTGTGCAGCACGCGGCTACAGACTGTGTACAATTGTTCTATACGGTCTTTGACCAGCTGGTTGTTGTATGTTTCTTTGTCTAACTCTGTAGCAGCGTTCACCACCCCCCCTGCATTGGCTAAAAAGTCTGGGACATACACGATACCTTTTTGCAGCAAAAGCATCCCATCGCGTTCCTGATGTTCCAATTGATTGTTTGCAGCACCTACAACAATGGGGCAGTTCAACTGTGGAATGGTTTCCGCATTGAGCATGGCGCCTAATGCACAAGGAGCATAGATGTCCAAAGGCAATTGATGGAAGTTTTCGGGAGCGACTACTTTCACGGCACAAAGGTTGGCTATCATTTGCAACCGTTCGGGGCAAATATCGGTTGCGTATACGGTAGCTTGCTCTTGGCAGAGCAATTGTATCAAAAAATACCCTACTTTGCCTGTTCCTTGTACACCAATTTTTTTATTGTGCAATGCATCTGTACCAAAGACTTTCTTGGCAGCTGCTTTCATGGCTATATACACACCATAGGCTGTGTGTTTGGATGGATCGCCACTGCCACCTAAAGCGCTGGGGAGCGATACAACGTGTCGGGTGGACTTGACTATGTGGGCCATATGTTCCGAGGTGGTATTTACATCGGGTGCCGTAATGTAATGCCCGCCCAAACGTTCAACGCATGTCCCATATGTACGCAATAAGGCTTCCGTAAGCGTTACCCCTTTTTTCTTCATAAGGACGGCTTTGCCTCCTCCTACATCTAACCCAGCAATGGCAGCTTTATAGGTCATGCCACGCGACAGTCTTAACACATCTTTTAGTGCTGCTTGTTCGTCTTTGTACTCCAGAAAACGCAAGCCTCCTAGAGCGGGACCTAGGGTGGTGTCGTGTATGCCTACAATGGCTTGCAAGCCCGTTGCATGGTCTTGAAAATAAACGATTTGTTCGTGGCCATTTGTGGAAAAGTGCGTGGAATCATTGCAAAAAGCATTCAAAGCATGTTCGGTCGAAGTTTGTTCTATTATTTTCATAGTATATGGTATTCTGAATGATATTGTTAACGAAACTAGTCCTATACTTTAAATGAGCAGAGGATTGTGCCCAACAAAAACTGGCAAAGGCACCTTCCCACCCTGCATCTATGTTGCATATAAAGCATCCACCTCTAGACGATAAGATCTTTATGTAAAAAGGCACCCATTACAACGCTATGGATTCAAAATAATTTGAAAACGATAGCAATTTGTCTTCTGCCAAGTGATTCGCGATCACCTGCAAGCCAATAGGCAATTGCTTGTCGTCTACCCCATTGGGCAAGGAGATGGCCGGCAACCCAGCTACGGAAGCCAGAACAGTATAGAGATCGCTCCAGTACATGGCCAAGGGATTCTTTGTAAAGCTGTTTACCCGAAAGGCGGTAGCCGTAGTAGTAGGCAATACGATAAAATCATAGGCACCTAAAATTTCTTCCATTGCCTTTTTAATCAAGTTACGTGCTTTGGTGGCCTTGACATAATGTGTCTCACATTGCGATGCACTTAGTACAAAAGTTCCCAACATGATCCTTTTTTTTACTTCATTTGCAAATCCTTCAGTTCGACTTTTGCAATACACTGCTTCCAGTGTAGTAGCATTGCTGCTGCGGTATCCATACCGAACGCCATCGTAACGAGCCAAATTGGTGCTTGCTTCGGCATTCACTAAAATGTAATAGGTAGGAAGGGCGTATTGGAGCAATTCAAAATGAATGCCATCTACTTGATGTCCTTCTTTTTTTAACCGGTCCAACGCATGTAATGTATTTGTTTTGATTTCTGGTTGCAATCCTTGGTGTGCCAAGGTTTCTTCCAAATAGGCTATTTTGTACTTTTTCTGTACATGGAGCATTTCAAGGTAGCAAGGTGCTTTTTGGGGCACGGTTGTAGCATCCAATTCGTCTGGGCCAGCCACTACTTTGAGTACCCGTGCACAATCTTCTACTGTATGCGCTAAAATACCAGGCGTATCAAAAGAGGAAGCATATGCTACGAGCCCATGCCTAGAAACCCTACCATACGAAGGTTTGAGTCCTACCAACCCGCAAAATGCAGCTGGCTGACGCACCGATCCACCTGTATCGGTTCCAATGGAGACGTGACACATTTTGGCTTTTACGGCTGCTGCCGATCCTCCAGAAGAGCCTCCTGCTACGCGTTCTTGATCTATAGGATTGAGTACGGGGCCGAAATATAGATTTTCTGAAGAGGAACCCATGCCAAATTCATCGCAATTTTGGTGACCTATAATCAATGCATCGGCTGCTAAGAGCCGTTCGGTAACCGTGGCGTTAAATGGAGCGATGTAATTGGTTAAAATTTTGCTGCCTGCTTGTAGGGGATGGTCTTTATAGGAAATCATGTCTTTGAGTCCTACCACCAAACCAGCTAAAGAGCCTACTTTTGAGCTTTTTATTTTTTTAGTTATTTCGTGCGATTGCTCAACGGCTTCTGTTGCATAGACCCGTAAAAAAGCATTGAGTACGGCGTGCTTGTGGATTTGTTCCAAAAACGCTGTTACTACTTGAGTAGGCGTAACTTTTTTGCTGGTCAACAAGGGAAGAATGGCCCCAAATGTAGGGTATTGGTCAAGAATGGCATGCATAAATTTATGGTTTTTCAAAAGGGATTGCTACTTTTAACCCTCTATAATTGGACAATTCTATCTCTACTGCGCCTAGTACTAGATTTGCTTTGAGCTGGAGTGGAACTTTATTGACGTCGTCTGAAATGAAAATTTCTACAGGGCGTTTTCCAGCAAAAATACTGTTTTCGGTAGGGACCATGGGGGCAAAAACCAAACTGCTTACCTTGCCTAGTTTTGTAGTGATGGTCCTCCTGCCCAAAAATAGGATAGATATATCGGCATACATGTGTTTTTCGTGCAGGACACTAATGCGCAACGCATCGCCTGGTTTTAATTGTTTGGTGTCGATGGCTCGTAAAGCATAATACCCACTGATCAAGTCTTTAATGGTATCCGGAATAAGGCAATAACTAATTTCTGGTTTTGCGTTTGGTGTGTTTTCAAAAACTTCTATTCTGGCCTGGTTTTTTTGATAATCAAAGTCAATACATTCCTTGCGTACGTAATTGTTTTCCTGAATGTGTGCCAGAAATTTACGAGGCCGTAACTGCTCTACATCCAAATAAGTTTCCCACGTATCTTTTACCTTTAAACCCCATAGCGCCAACGCATCATTTGAAATGCCTTGTACGTGTACTTTGTAACAGGGACGGTTGTCAATTTCATGCAATGCTTCATCTACAGACATAATAGCAGTTCCAGCATGGACAATGCTATAATATACTTGGTATTCCAAATGCTCTCCCCTGTGAAAAGGCGGCTCCACAGTTTGTTTGGCACAAACCGGTGGTAGGCTTAACAGCAAGGAGAGCAAAATAAAAAAAACCGAATAGCGCTCTTTTTTTAGATATGGCATAGACATTGTAATCAGATGAAATGAAAGCGTATTCTAAGTATGCTATGGTGTGTACCTACAAAGGTAGAATAAAAAAATAAGATAGCCAACGGACCCCATTAGACACACTGTGTGTCACCTTGGGTGTAGGGTTGACCTGACTGATGGTATAACATGGTCTTGAGAGCGATCAAAGGTTGTTTTTCCATCTGTCTCTACAGTTACGCTTTCTTTTTTATTGTGCAACCCTCAAACTCATGTTAAAATTTGCTATATTTAAAACGAGATAGAAAGGAAATATAGTGCATTGCTCACATCATTTTATGAGTTTGTTAAACGATAATTTAAGCTGGTTTAAGCGAAAAAAAAAAGGGATTCTAACGCCTAGTTCAGAAAAAAAAGAACTTCCCGACGGCCTGTGGGTCAAAACACCAAGCGGGAAGCTCATATCTACCAAAGTATTAGAAGAAAACCTATATGTGGTACCAGAAGATGGATATCATTTGCCTATTGGATCAGGCACTTATTTTTCTATTTTATTTGATGAGAGCCATTTTACAGAACTCAACGCCCACCTCCAATCTGCCGATCCGCTTCATTTTGTAGACAGTCGTCCATACAAAGAACGGCTTCAACAAACACAAGAAAAAACAGGGTTAACCGATGCCATACGAACCGCTTACGGTACCATAAAAGGTTTGCCGATTGCTATTGCCTGTATGGATTTTGCCTTTATTGGGGGTTCCATGGGTAGCGTAGTAGGCGAGAAAATAGCCCAGTTGGTCAATCATTGTTTGCAGACCCATACGCCTTTGCTTATCGTCTCCAAATCGGGTGGTGCACGCATGATGGAAGGCAGTTTTGCATTGATGCAAATGGCTAAGACAGCTGCCAAGCTGCGTCAGCTTGCAGAAGCGCGCATTCCGTATATTTCGTTGTTAACCGATCCTACGACGGGGGGAGTTACTGCTTCGTTTGCTATGTTGGGGGATGTTAATATAGCCGAACCCGCTGCTTTAATTTGTTTCGCAGGTCCACGGGTGATCCGTGAAACCATTGGAAAAGAGTTGCCCAAAGGATTTCAACGTGCAGAGTTTTTGTTGCAACATGGTTTTTTAGATAGCATTGTAGATAGACGCAATCTAAACGCAACCATTGTACGTCTGTTAAAATTATTGATGTAATCGAATGGTTTTCAGACAGTACGAGTTGGTATTTAATCTGGCACTATCTATACTGCCTCCCATTCAAGATGCCAAGTTGCTCATCTGGTTCGTACTGCCACTCGATCCTTTTTCAACCAGCGCTTGACTTTTGGGTAGCTTGTATCAAGACAAAAGGAGTAAGAAGGCGCATAAAGAAAGAAGCGGCATTGAACTTATCGATCACTATTTGTCTGTTATCTAAGGGGTAAATTCCGTATCTTAATTCCTAATAATAGCGTAAGCGGGATATGATTTTATCCAAATAGCCTTGCGCTTGCCCTATTTTTAAGCTAATTTGTATTAATTGGCATTTGATTAAGCATTTACACCTTAGAACCATATATACTTCATGATTTTTGTAGAAATAAAAGAAAACGAAGGACTCGATCGCGCACTGAAGCGCTTCAAGAAAAAAGTAGAGCGCGTACGTGTGCTACGAGAAGCAAGGGCACGTATGTATTATACCAAACCCACTATAAAAAGAAAAGCGCAAAGGGTAAAAGCTATTTACAAACAAAAAATGTTCAACGCTGCACATCTTTAGGCTATAACCCTTAGAAACGGGTATGGAAAACTCCTTATGCTGTACACTGTTTGTAACCTATTTAAGCGTAGAAAGACGTGCAAGCCCACATACAGTGCTTTCGTACCGAACAGATGTGGTGCAGTTTTCCGATTATTTATCTGGCTTAACCCCCCCTGTCTCATGCATACGAGCCACCCCTGCTGTTGTACGTGGATGGCTGGTAGATTTGGCAAAAAAAGGGACTAGCAATCGTTCAATCAATAGAAAAATGGTCGCCCTGCGTACCTTTTATTCTTTTTTGCAGAAGCGGACATGGGTAGATGCGAATCCCGTAAAACTCCTCAAAAGCCTAAAAAAGGAAGCAAGGCTCCCTGTTTTTTTTCAAGAGAAAGAACTCATCTCTTTTTTAGATACACATGAATTTGAGGATACTTTTACCGGATTGCGGGATAAATTGCTCTTAGAACTCATATACGGCACAGGCATGCGTTTGGCCGAATTGATATCCCTACAAACAACCGATGTGCACCTGATCGAGCAAACGGTTAAAGTGCTTGGCAAACGCAACAAGGAACGCATCATTCCTTTTCCTCGTCCTTTAAAGGCCTTATTAGAGGCTTATTTGGCCCAAAAACAACGTATGGGTTACGTTACCAAAACGTTGCTGGCCACCGATCGTGGCAAACCATGTTATCCCATGTTTGTGTATCGAATCGTGAAAAAGTATCTATCTTCTAGTCTACGCGCCCGCCAACACAGTCCCCATATTTTACGGCATACGTTTGCTACGCACCTGCTAGACAAAGGCGCAGATTTACAAGCAATTAAAGATCTATTGGGCCACACAAGCCTAGCTTCTACACAGGGATATACCCATACTTCCTTATCTAGGTTAAAGGAAGTATTTGTAAGAACCCATCCTAGAGCCGAACCAGAAGATGCATAATGGCTGAATTTTAGAAAAAATCACTGGGCAAAAAATAATAAATATTTGTAAATCAATTGGTTATAATTTTTTGTGCGGAATATCAATGTTTTCTCACACAATTGATTGGTCGCCAGTACAAACCTTCCTTTCGCTAACTTAGCCTTTGTGATTTGCGCATCATCTTGTAAGAGGGTACAGGCAACCCGATATAGGATAGCCTTAGGAGACTCTCCCTTTTTAGGACGTCCCTTGCTTTCATATTGATACACTTGATGAATCTGGTAATCTAATCGATGATACTGAAGTGTTTTCGAAAACTTTTTGACGGATAATTGCAAGTCTTTTTCACAGCTAAAAAGCTCCTTTTCTAGGGATTTTGTGCGTGTTAGGTACCATAAAGAACTGGTTTGGATCAAAGTTAAATAATTTGGGAGAGACTTCCCATTCTTTTTGAATAAATTCCCATGGAGTTTTTCCGTGTA
>JAYTOH010000044.1:0-15384 GCA_043747895.1 Amoebophilaceae bacterium | reverse complement strand
TTGATCCAAACCAGTTCTTTATGGTACCTAACAACTAGGGCTACAGCAGTACAAATACAACACAAATAAACCGTTATTTATGCATACGAAACAAACTAATTTTGTACAACGTTTGGTTTCTGCGGTGCTCTTTACACCCGTTATTGTCTTTGCATTATTTTGGTCCTATTGGACCTATTTTTTGCTTTTTTTTTACGTGTTGATGCTTTCTATGTTGGAATTTTACAAGCTGCTTAAACGGGCAAATTTTTCCCCTATGCGGGAATATGGAATCTGTATCGGATTGTTATTCTATACAATAACGTTTACCTATTATTTACAAGAGCATTTTTCTCCTGTGGTACCATACCTATGTTTCCCCCTTGTTTTATTGGCATACATTCTAGCACTTTATAGACGCAGCCATTCCAATCCCTTTGTAGACATAGCTGTTACCTTTTTAGGCATTGTTTACATTGCAATTCCATTTGGCATGTTGCATTGCTTGGCTTTTTTTAAAGGTCCTTATTCCTATGAATTGATTCTTGGGTTGTTGTTGATTGTCTGGGGGCAAGATGTAGGTGCTTATCTAGTAGGATCTACCATCGGAAGAACAAAATTATTTAAACGCATTTCTCCTCAAAAAACATGGGAAGGTTTATTCGGTGGAGCCTGTACAGCACTTATCGCCAGCTATGTTGTTGCGTCGTTTTTTACTATTTTACCTACCTGGCAGTGGGTTGGAATTGCTGTCCTTACCATGCTTACAGGCACCTATGGGGATTTAGTTGCTTCGTTCCTAAAAAGAAGCGTGGATGCTAAAAATTCCAGCGAAAGGATTCCAGGACATGGAGGGTTTTTGGATAGAATAGACAGCCTCTTATTCACCATACCTATTGTTGTTGCATTTCTGGAAATCATTTCTTTATGCAGATCAAGCCACTAAAATCAAGTTCCGTACATTGTAACCTTATACGTCAATAATGAAGATACACAAAGAAGGCAAAGGTATTTTAGTGTGGACACCATTTGTTTTGTTACTGATATACTACTTTTTTCATAAAAAAGCGGAAGGTACCTTCCATCAATCGATGGGATTTATCGTGGTAAGTGCTGCTTTTTATCTATGGCTCCTTTATTTTTTTAGAGATCCGTATCGCATTATTCATACACAAGATCAGTATATATTAGGCCCAGCCGATGGCAAAGTGCTGAGCATTCAACGGGTATACGAAGGGGAGTACTTACAAGAAGAGCGCATTCGGATCAGCATTTTTATGTCTCCTTTTAACGTACACGTAAACCGCTTCCCTATGAGCGGCAGAATTGTATTCTTTAAATACCATCCAGGAAAGTATTTCCTCGCGTTTCATCCTAAGGCGAGCACCCACAACGAACGCACTACGATTGTGTTGGAAAATGAAGAAGGCATGCAAATCCTTTTTAGACAAATAGCTGGGTTTATGGCGCGTCGTGTCAAGTTTTATTTTAAAGAAGGCGAGGAAGTAGAACAAGGTCAAAAGTGTGGATTCATCAAATTTGGTTCTAGGGCCGAAGTATATGTACCGGTAGATGCAGACATTCGAGTGGCTGTTGGCACTAAGGTAAAAGGTGGCATCACCGTTTTGGCAAAACTATAACCTTGCTTTTCGTAACGTACCCAACAACATCTTTACCTACACCATGCATACACCTGTAAACGTTCGTTTTGCTCCCAGTCCCACAGGAGCGTTGCATATCGGCAGTGCAAGAACCGTGCTCTACAATTACCTCCTAGCTAAAAAACATGGAGGCCGGTTTGTATTGCGTATCGAGGATACCGATCAAAAACGCTTTGTGCCGGGTGCAGAAAACTACATCCTGGATAGCTTGCGTTGGCTAGGTATCGTTCCAGACGAAGGTCCTGAACAAGGAGGCGCACTGGGGCCCTACAAACAATCGGAACGGACTGCGTTGTATCAGACCCATCTAAAGCCGTTGATAGAAGCAGGACATGCCTATTATGCATTTGATACACCCGAAGAAATAGAAGCCATGCGCGAGCGGCTTAAAGCGGCAAGGGTACCGAATCCCCAGTACAATGCGGTTAGTCGCGAGTGGATGAAAAATGCGCTTACCATGCCCAAAGAACAAACCGAAGCGTGGATTGCTTCCGGAAAGCCTTATGTAGTCCGGCTCAAAGTGCCCCACAAGGAACCAATCCGTTTTCAGGATGCAGTACGGGGTTGGGTAAAAGTCGATTCCTCTGTATTGGATGACAAAGTATTGATGAAATCCGATGGCATACCCACATATCATTTTGCAAACGTTGTAGACGATTACCTGATGCAGATCACACACGTGATCCGTGGAGAAGAATGGCTGCCCTCTACGCCCATCCATCTATTGCTGTATCGATACTTAGGCTGGACCGATCACATTCCTCAGTTTGTACATCTGCCCTTGTTATTGGCGCCCAATGGCAGTGGTAAGTTAAGCAAACGTCATGCGGACCAATATGGCTTTCCTGTCTTTCCAATTGCGTGGAATACGCCAGAACTTACTGTAAACGATGCATTTAGAGAACAAGGGTATTTACCGGAAGCACTGTTAAACTTGCTTGCTTTGTTGGGGTGGAACCCCGGAACCAACCAAGAAGTGTTTACCAAGCAGGAACTCATCGAAGCATTTTCATTGGAACGCCTAGGCAAATCAAGCGTTAACTTTGATATAGCAAAAGCCAAATGGTTCAACCAACAACATATCAAAAAAGAAGGAGCCGTTGCTTGGGCACGCTATTTGATAGCGGAAGCAGGTAAAGAAGGCATCCATTGCAGTGAAAAAGAAGCCATAAACATCTGCGAACGGATCAAGGAGCGGGTTACGTTTCCCAAAGATTTTTGGTTAGAAGGTAGGTTTTTTTTCTTTCCACCGGACCATTACGATGTTGCATGCGTACAAAAAAAGTGGACCCCACAAACCCAAGAGGTATTGTTTTGTGTGGCTAATGCGCTTGCTACGTTGCCAGAATGGAACCAAGGTACCCTCAAGCAACTGCTTCAAGAGGCGTGTAACAACCAATGTATTCCAATGGGTAGCATTTTACCACTGTTGCGCATGGCGCTTACCGGTGCCACAGCAGGACCAGATCTATTGGAAGTACTGGTTGTATTGGGTAAAACAAAATCCCATCAAAGACTAGTGGCGTTTTTAGATAGGATTCCTGGTTTGCTGCAAAAAAAGCGAGAATAAGGTGCGAGCTGCGTTACAAATAAAAGCGTACCCGCACCTTGAATCTGCTTCACTATTTTATATAGTGTCGGGTACTTTCTACTTTTCGTCGCTTTTCCAAACGTCGTTAGCTCCTTGACCAAGCCAAGCGCCTAGTTACATCTCCATCATGGATGTTGTGCGTATTGTACACATTCTGTCCTACAATGGTTTGGAACCTTTTTTGCCTTTTAGTGCTACCGTAGAAATGTCTGGGGTACAAACGAGACCAAATACGAACTCCACAAGGGTAGGAAACAAGGGCTTTATAGGTGTTAAGAGAACACTATCGGCTAGATCAGTATGAGATAGGAAAGCAAGACCGGTATATGGACACACATACAACAAGAAGCTTATGCAACAGGCAACTTTTCCTACGCCTATGCAGGCACCCAATACAGCATCAAAGATGCCTAGAAATGAAACTCGGATCAGTTTGTGTACCAATTTCGTTACCAAAACAAGCAGGCATCCTCCTACTAAAAACAACACAAGCGCTAATGCAACGGGAACATACGCATCAAAGTTGGGCCACTTATGCTCTGCCATTGGCAACAAAAAATGGAATAGAGAGATGCCTTTTGTACAGCTAAAGAAAAGGAGTAGGGAAGCAACCAACTCCCGAACAAGCCCTTGTTTGAATCCACTGTAGGCTCCCCAGAGCAATAATCCGAGGACAATACCGTCTATTGGATGCATGAAAATAGAGTTATATTGTGTTGTTTTTGTGCAAACAGTGCTCTGTTATAGTGCCTCTTTTGTATGGCTTTTTTAACACAGTATCCACGCAACGTGGAGCATAAGATGCCCCCTGTGCATGTTTTGATTCATGGTCCATTTGGACTGCTCGTTATTGTCACGGTTTCGTTTCGCAACGAAACAAAGCCGTGACATGGTTCGGGTGGCTTCTATAAGGAGAACGATTTTTGCGCTCAGCAAGTGCAGGTTTTCCTAGAAGTGAAATTGGATGCTTCCAGAGGTTTTGTTTGCCAAACCTTCTGATTGGGCTTTGTCCACTTTTTCTTCCTTCCCGACAGCATGCCCTACGGAGAAGCTTAAATGTTTGTTCAAGTTATAGGCAAGCTTTGGAAGGATCTTCCAAGCATAACTAAAAGCCGAACCTGGTTTTTGTTCATCTTTTAGGGCACCAAGGTAAGACCCTGCTACTGAAAGCGTCCACTCTGGTGTGGCACAAAACTCCACAGTACCACCTGCCCCCCAGGCATCGATCTTGGTCAGGCTGTCTTTCTGTACATCGGTATAATAAACGGCACTCATTTCTTTCCGTTTTTCATCTGCTTGAATGCTGCCAAGACCCGAAATGTAGTCACCCAAACCAGAAACAAAACAACCCTGTCCAGCTAAGGTAACCTTTTTAGGGACTGCCTTATACTGAATCCCCAGGTGGGTGCCATAGGTAAACTGCTGTTTGGTAGTTAAATCTTTTGGTTGCGTATTTGGATCAATAGCATGGGTATAATCCGAGACACGGCCTAGCAAATTGAGTACAACGTGGACTCTGTCGGGCACCCAACCTAAGCTTAGACCGAACGCAGGTATGTTGTTCTTAACCTTAAAAGCCCTTTTTGTATCTTCCTTAATGTTGTCTATTTGATTGACCACTGATTTTACTGCTTCGCCTCCTTTCTTCTTTTGTTCATCTTGAGGTGCTGTATAGGTTTTATCAAATAACCCAAGTTTCAACTCAAGTGGACTTTCTATGGCGTACCCCAGTTTGAATCCTTCGTCAAACGTATGTTCAAACTTTAGTTGGAGCACATTTGCAACAGGAGATACCAATAGTGCAGGGTTGGCCTTGTCAAATTCAAAAATACTACCACCATACCCAATGGTTACATACCTTGCGATTATAGCCTTCGCTTCCTTGAACTTTATGTGCTCTCGCTCCAAACCAATTTTGACTTGAATGGCTGCTTCTTGGTCGTAAAGTGCCTCTGGTATTGTTGTTTTAAAACCCAAGATAGCTTTTACATCATTATGGATTTCCCACTGGTCTTCTTTATACACAGCACTGGGCATCATAACAACATCACCACCTATATTCACAACAGCAGCTTCGCCATCTTCTTCTTTTTCTTCTGAATCGGTTTCTTTTTTCATAGACCATTTTTCTTCTTTTTCTAGGACGAAACGCTCTTCGTCAGGGCTCGCATAGGTAGGAAGTATCATTCCATTTGTAACGAGCAACCCAAGCAATGTAATTTTAACTTTCATAGGAATCTAATTGTGTATGTGTAAAATACTTGTTGAAACAACGGTACTACAAACAAGGCCTACATCTGAAAACTTGGAAAACTCTTTTCTTTTCAGCATAGACTTTTTATGGTATGAGCCGGCTTAACGTATAAAACCGAACAACTAAAGCAATGCTACGGAATAGAATTTATAAAAACAACTATTTAGGGAAAATAGGATGCCATTGTATCGAAAAAATAATACAAAAATGCACATCGAAGGTGTAAAATATGTCTGCAACAGGAAACAGATATGTGTCTTATACCATAAGTGGGCCGTAAGCTATACTCGGGCGGCATGAAAATGCCGAATTTTGGCTCTTACGATACGCTCTGGGGTCGTTGCAAACGCCAACTTAAGTCAAGTCCAACAAGTCGTTGTCTTCCTGCTGGGTGAATGCATCTGTGGCGGGATGTAGGGTATTTTTAGGTAGTATTTCTTTGATTTTGAGAGAATCATCCTTATGTCCAAGATGCAGCAATATGCCCACTTGCGCGTAGCCAGCATGCTGGTTGTAGGCAATGTTTTCTGCCTGGGTAGAAAATTGCTTGAACCGTTGCCTTTCTAGAGACAGTCGAGCGGTAAAGGAAAACAACCTAGTCAGCGGTTTTTCGTACCGAATGCCTCCATTCCAAGCCATCGTCTGATGGAGATATGACCCAAAGGTAAATGCTTTATACAGCTTGTTTCCGAAATGGTGCACCCAAAAAAAACGCAGGTCCAGCAAAAGTTTGTGCCGGACTGTATGCAATACATACCATCCCCCCTTGGCAAACCACCTTCCTTGAACAAACCATTTTCGAGATAGTTCGTATATGGCATGCGGCATGGATGTATCGTTGTGTTTCAATTTGGCAATGTGGTTGCATACGATTTCTTTACCCATACCCACTACGAGTTTATTCCAGAAGGTATATTCTCCTGCTAGGGTAATGGGCCACGCTGCACCTCTTCCCTGGAAGGAAGATTCGTAGTTGGTACCATGTACCACACGATGCAATTGTCTCGTATCCAACCCATATACGGGAGTAACTGCATCATAAAACCAATTTGGTCGGTATACATTGTTTGTTTTGCTGACCAAGTAATAATCGTTTCCCTCTCGAACCAACAGCCGAATGTCTTGCAGTTTATTTTGGTAAAATGTGACCCCCGTTCCCAATGTAATTTCAACGGAGGCATGGCCCCATATGTTTTTTTTGCGTGGCGTTGTCTCTTTGCGCATTGTGGGGATTTTTGTGTGAACACCCAGCAATTCTTCCAATAAACCTTCTTGAGCGATATCCTCTGCCAAACTATGGGTGGACGGCAATAGGGATTCTGTTTGAACAGTGGAAAAAGAAGTGTTATTTATCTGGGTGTTGGTTTGTTGCAAATACGGTAAAAGCGTTGCAATGTGCCATTCTTTTTTCATTGTATCGTATGCACAGAAACGTGCATAAAGGTTCCAATCTATGGCTGGATCTAGTTTTTTTGTTTGATGGTACGCTTGTAAGATAGAAAATGAGTGAACCGAAACCCAATGCTGGGCAACAGGGTCGTATGCATATAAATCTTTGATTGCATCGTATGCATCTAAGATGCATACTGGTGCTTCTTGCTTAGAAATGTGTTGTTCTCCTGGAACCATTCCCGGCTCTGGCATGTGTTCTTGATGAATAGGGATGCTTCTTGCTAAAAGAATTGCTTTGCATGCACATTGCCCTTCCTCGCATGTGCGTTTGGATGTTGATGCAACCGTGCGGGTTGATGCCGACTTATTGTCTTGCACAGAGCTCATTTTTTCCGATACCTCTGCTACCGCTTGATCTTGCGCATGTTCCTCAGTGGATGCTTCTACTAAAGGAGTTTCGGTGTTTTCTTCTGGATCAACGTCTGGACCCTTCTTTAAACCGATTTTTTCTGGAGTCTGCTGTGCGCAGGGAGATTTTTTTTTTTGCTTTTGTACCGAATCTTGTTGAGATTTGGTTAATGTATCAGCCACTTCCTTTTTTTGTAGAGGGTACTTATTGCACAATTCTTTGATTTTTTCTAAAATCGTTTTTGAATTTTGCTTGGTATGTGTGTTGACTTTTTTTGCATGAACTGCGCAAGCAGGTACTAAAAAGAACAAAACGGTTAAAATTAGCCATAAAAATAGCTTATTGATCGTGTAGGGTATGTTGTGCTTACGTATAGGCAAGTGCTCTTGTTCTTGTGTACAGGCCTGATCTGTGGGCATGAGGCGCATCTCTATTCTTGTTTTTGATGGTACTAACCGCCACCCAAAAGGAAAGCCGAATAGCAATGTATTTGGGCGAAACAGGTGGTTTATAATGCGTCTATGAACGTTTTTTTGCTTACACGTCCTTGTTATTTTAAGGTAAGTATACTCTGTGAATTAACCAAGGCTTTTGTGTATAGGAAGGCGCTTTTTTTACATCATTGGCAACGCTTGGTCTGCCACAATTTATTAGACCTCTTGCAGCACGCGCTTATGCTGAGGAATTTGTAGGAGACACGGGGCACACAACCGCAGCATACCATACATAGATGTATGTGAGGATTTGAACACCGGATTGACCTGTAAATTACCAGCAGAAGTAGCGTTATGCAAGAGATCTATTGTATTTCACTTACGTGCAATGATAGAGGCATATCATGCTTTCCTATTAACGCAACATATCCTGAATAAGAAGAGAGGGAAAAACATGTTTTTCCCTCTCTTCTTATTATTAACGGATACTTGGACCAAGAGAAAAATGACATTCAAATTTGTTTTTACGTTCGTGGATATCCTTAACAGGATCCATGCGATAGCCAAAATCCATTCCCACCATTGGTATAATCGATATGGGCAAGTGGATGCGTATGCCTACTCCTACTGACTTCTTCATACCAAATAGGTTGTAATGACTGTAGGCTAACCACGCATCTCCTGCTTCAAGAAATCCTAACACATATACACAGGCAGGTGCACGCATCAGGGGATAACGCAACTCAGCAACAGCTTTCTGATACAAGACGCCGCCTTGTATATGCCTCTGGTAATCTTTTGGTGTGAGGCTGTCGTCTGGATAGCCACGTAGTGGAATAACATCGGCGCCCAATAGGGTGTTGATTGCTGACATACTTTGACCTCCTCCTAGATAGAAACGTTCAAAAGGACCTATTTCCTTTTTAGAAAGACTGTTCAAAAATCCACCGTGTGCACGGAGATTGAGAACCAAATCAGAAAAAAGAGACTGAAACAAAGAGAAATCCATCATTAATTTTCCGAATTCTTTGAAACGTGGTATAGGTGCTTTTTGCTTGTCTGCATACCCACATGCCGCATACGGGGGGGTAACGGTAAGTAGGTTGGACCAAGACCACCCAGCAGTAGGGAAGTGTAGACTGTTGATGCTGTTGTGTGCAAAGGATAGATCAAATATGATGCTATAAAGCCTACCAGACCTTTTTTTCTGATCTTCTAACAATGCGTAGTGTTGGTAGGTGTGACGGTGGCAACCGATTCCAAAGTAGCTTTCCCAGTACCTGGCTAACTTTTTACCTAATGCAATACGTCCTCCTAGGGAGGTGATGGTGCTTTTTTTGTGTGCCATGGCTGCACAGGGAAACAACACTAGGTTTGCCGCACGATCTAGCGGTGTCCATTTGGAAATTTTTACGACTTGATGGGAATTATCGAAGCTTAAGGAAAGCAAATAACGTTTGCTGCCCAACCAAAGCCAAGGTTCTTGAAAGGCAAGTCGTACATTTTTGTAATCTTTGCCACGCAGCGCACCGGAAAGGTTAAAATGTTGTGCAGCACCCAACGGGATTTTACCCTTGAAAAGCTGGTGTAACGCCACGTTATTGCAACCAAGGACCAGCTCCAAAACCATGCCTTTGCTGTAACTTGCGTTTAATTTGAGGTCAAATTTAGGCTGTTCTGCTACTCGATACGTAAGGTCTACGGTTCCATTTGCCTCATTTGGGTGTATCTCAGGAATCAACTTTTCAGGCTTAAAAAAGTTCAATAGAGCCAAGTTTTGCAATGATTCTAAGACCCGTGCACGATTGAATTTTTCGCCTGGGAATGTGGTTAGTTCACGTCGAATGACGTAATCATGGGTAATGGTATTGCCCACAATATCAATTTTGTTGATGGTGGCTTGCTTGCCCTCATATATTCTGATTTCTAAGTCTATTTGTCCTTCTTCTATACCGATTTCAACAGCTTCTGCACGGAAAAAGAGGTACCCATGGTTGGTGTACAAGTCTGCAATGGTCGTTTCGTTCATACCAGGGCTCAGCCGTTTGTGGATATAGATCGGGTCGTATGTATTCCCTTCTTGTAGGCGCAACAATTGGTTTAATTGTTGGTCGCTATATGCATGGTTTCCTATCCAATGTATGCGGCGTATTTTGTATTGTTTCCCTTCGTCTATCTTTAATACAACTTGGAGTTTTCCTGGGGCAATATGGCGCAACTGTTCCTCCACAATGCGTGCATCCCGAAACCCTTTGGATTGATACAAACGAATCAGGTTTTCTTTGGCCTTGTCCAGCTTTTTTTCGCTGAAAATGACCGGGAAGAAAGAAATATGTTTTGAAAGATAGCACATTGTATCTTCTATTGTAGGTAACTTCAACAGCACGCCACCTTCTTGTATGGGTGCAAGCGTAGCTATTTTTAAAACCAAATCCTTAAATAGGGTAAAGTGTGGAGCAGGTTTAAGCGCTTTCATTGTATAGACCAAACGGTCAGAGTCTAGGTGGTTGTTGCCTTCGAAGACAATGGAATGGACCGTATGCTTTGTTCCTTTTTTGATTTTGATGTGCAATACCGCTTTACCTACAGAGGCTTTTGTGGGTGTTACGTGTGTCGATACCTGTACCGACTTGAAGCCCTTTTCTATAAACAAGGCTTTGATGCGTGTGACTTTTGTATGAATGAAAAAAGAAGAAAGTACTGCCCCATTGGGTATGGGTTCTTTTTCCAAGAGCATATTTTTTTCTTTCTTCGTAAGGCCTTCTATGGTATACCGATCCAAACGAGGATATTCTTCTACTTTGATACACAGAGAGGCCAACGCATTGGCCTCGTCTACCTCTGTTAGATAGATGGAAACCGACTTGATGCCTTCTTGTTTCGCGATTTTGCGAATGGCCGCTGGAATGGTTTTAGAAGATGCATGGATTTTAGTACCTACTTGCACCCCAGAAAGTGCAACAAGCACCTCTGAATCAGCAAATGTGTTGCCTTCTACTTGAATGGCCCGTATGGTATAATCCATGGTAGCCAATACAGACCAAGGCAGGCCCACACACAGAAAGCAACACAGTGCTAAAAATTGTTTGGTTCGTTTTATAAAGCTATACATCATTGGGATAAAGGAAATTATACTCGTATTCTATTTTTACATGCCATCTATATACATCTGATGCAAGATACGGGTTCTCATACACTCTGTGTCATTTAATGCGTACTGTACACACGTGCCTTTGAAAAAAGGCGTGCATAGAAAACGTGCCATCGCTTTCCACCTCCTTGTTTCAGTCAGCGCTTGATTTTTTGGTATGCTTGTACCAACACAAAGGTTGGGAGAAACAAGGCCCCTATCATAGGGCTACAATCCCATATCTTCATTCCTAATGCCAACACATACTGTTATACAACCAACATCGTGTCTCCATATAAAAAGAATCTGTACTGCTCTTTTATTGCTTCGGCATACGCATGTAAAATTAACTCTTCCCCCCCAAAAGCAGCTACATTGACCAAAGAAAGAGAAGAAGGCAAATGGAATGTGGTTAACAATGCGTTGCAAACTTTGAACGTGTAAGATGGCAAAATAAATTTATTGGTCCAACCGCTATTTGTTTTTAATTTGCAGGAGGCTGAAACGGAAGACTCTATGGCTCGTAAAACGGATGTTCCTACAGCGCAAACCTTGCGCTGGTGTTCCAAGCTGGTATTTACTACTCGCATGGCATCAGATGAGATGTTAAACCATTCGGAAGCAGCACGAACCTTGGTAAGGTCTTCCATGTCAATGGTGCGCAATTCTCCCAATCCAATGTGCAAAGTAATTGGCACAACAGATACATTGTGTAATTCCAGGTACTTCAACAAGTAGGGTGTAAAGTGCAACCCTGCGGCTGGCAATACAATGCCTCCAATGTTTTGAGCAAAGATGGTTTGGTAATACTCCTTGTCTACTGGTTCGGATTGGCGTCCGATCTGGCTGGGCAAAGGCATATGGCCCATTTGGTCCAATAGTGCATAGAATTCTTCGTCTGTTCCGTCAAACAACAACTTAAGTGTTCTACCTCTGGACGTAGTATTGTCTATAATTTCAGCTACAAGGGCGCCATCTCCAAAATAAATTTTATTGCCTACACGTATTTTACGGGCTGGTTCTACAATGGTATCCCACAACGCATTTTCGTGGTTTAGCTTGCGCAACAACAATACTTCTACCTGTGCATTGGTTTTTTCTTTGTGGCCGTAGAGTTTGCAGGGCAAAACTTTTGAGTCGTTGACAACCAATGTATCTCCTTCTAAAAAGTAAGCAGGTAGATCCTTAAATAGCTTGTGTTCGATCTGACCACTATCCTTGTGTACGACCATTAGCCGTGCTGCTTCTTTTGGTTCAATCGGTTGTTTTGCAATGTTTTTCTCGGGTAGCGCAAATTTAAAATTTGATAATTTCATAAACTGAGTATTTTAAAATAAATCTAAATTTAAGCTGAATGATTTTTCCGTTCGGGTTCCCTTATTCTTAATTGTACGCAGTTGGCTTTTCTTACATCTTTTATCCCACTTTAGCAGTGTCATCTGTTTTTTATGGCAGGTACAACATTCTGTTCAGATCCATGAAACAAAAAACCCAAGTCGAGACATATGAAGTGATTGTGGCCAAAAATACTTCCACTTATTGCATCTTCTTTTTTATGCATTACGCCAAATACATCGAAACAGTAGTTCAAGCCAAAGGTGAAGCTGTTGTTGAAACTAAAATCATATTTTAACCCAGTTCCCAGAAGAAAAAACAGGCCCAGTCGACGCATGTGGACCCAAGTCTTTGCACCCGTATTCAAAGGGCTTGTAGGCCTGAGAATTAGAAAAATAGAGGGAATAGGGCCTATTTTAAAATAAAGACTGGTATCAATGGAGATCTCACTGGTATACAACCTAAAAAAAGTAGGGAGCCATATATAGTGCAAAAGATACTGTTCGTTTACAGCAGGAACAGATGCTTCTGCTTGGCGTATTAAGCCAATGTGTCCAAAGCTATAGGCCAGCCCGGTACTGATGCTGCTGGATTCTTGTAAAGAAAAATGACGAGAAGCGCCAAAGGAGATCCTTGGCACAGGCCCTTTGCTTTGGCATACTGGTTTTGTGAAACAGTAGACCTTGTTAAAGGAAAGAGCAGGAGCAACATCTATGCTAAAACGGCCAGGAGCAGCAGCAACGGTATGAAGACCGGTTAAAAGATACAAGACAAGTCCCCAAAGTATTCTCATAGCAAGCTAATTTACGAAAAAAAATTTATCGTTTTTTTGGTAAAAAAAGGAGCTAGCAGGAAGATTTTTTATTTTAACTTTGCTGTACGTCCAATACTCGATCGGAATAAAGATGCGGGATTACGCCCCTACGACATGGTCCTTCTTGCTCCGTACTTTTGTCTTGGTACAAAAGTATCAAAAAATCAAGCGCCGATTTCCCCTTCTTTTTCCGCTTTGCCTGCACGCTTTCTATGCACGCCTTTTTTCAAAGGCGTGGTTTGCACTACGGATTAGATGAGCAGTTCGTCATCTTGCATCCAATTGGATATATACGCAAATACTGCATATCTCTGTCTATGCTATGGTTTCCCGTACGGAAATGCTACAAGTTGAACCGATGAAACCCTTTATTGGCAACAGCCTCGTTTTGAAATCCCGAAAGCATAATTTTGTACCTTTAAATTAGTCAAGCAACATACGATGGAAACAACACGGTGTACACCCAACGATGCGGCAGATCTTCCCACACTCCCAGGTGTGTATGTATTTTACTCTAGCAAAGAAGAGGTTATTTATGTAGGAAAGGCAAAAAACATCAAAAAAAGGGTAAGCGATTATTTCACCACGAATAAGGTGCACCCGATTAAAACCCAACGGATGGTTGCTCGGATTGCCCACATTGCATACACTGTAGTAAACTCAGAGTACGAAGCCTTGCTTTTAGAAAACAACCTGATCAAACAACTACAGCCACGTTACAATGTCTTGCTCAAGGATGGCAAAACCTATCCCTACTTATGCATTACCCAAGAGCGTTTTCCCAAACTTATAGTGACCCGAAAAACAACTCCTGCACTCGGAACCTATTATGGTCCCTTTACGAGTTCGAATGCTGTGAAAGAAACGTTGGAGGTGATTAAAAAATTATTTGCCTTCCGTACTTGCAACTATGCGTTGTCTGAGACCAATATAGCCAAAAACAAGTTTAAGGTCTGCTTGGACTACCATTTGGGCCACTGCAAAGGTCCTTGTCAAGGCTTCCAAGACGAATCCAGTTACCTCAAAGAACTCCGTAAAATAGAGGAACTACTGAAAAACAATTTCTCTCTTGTCAAGAAGCGCTTTAAAGAAAAAATGCATGCAGCGGCTCAAAAGCTTGCGTACAAACAAGCACATCATTTTAAGCAAAAACTAGAAATTCTAGAACAATATCAAGCAAAATCAGTAATTATCAACCCATCGGTGGGGGATTTAGATGTTGTTGCTCTGATTTCAGATCCGATGCATAGTTTTATAGGCTATTTGCATCTAAAACAGGGGGCTATTTCTTTTACGCAGCAGCGGGTGCTTACCAAAAAAATAGAGGAAGAAGAGGCAGATTTAATCCCTTTGGTGGTATGTGCGTTGCGTTCTTACAGCAACAGCGATGCGCCTGAAGTATTGATTAACGTCCCTATGCACGTAGATATGGGACCTTTTTCGATTACCATGCCAAAAATTGGAGACAAGCGCAAATTGGTAGAGCTAGCCCTCCAAAATGCGTTGCTCTGCAAAAAAGACTTCTTATACAAGAAAGCCAATTTGCAAGAGAGACCCAATTTAACCCTTTTAAAATTACAGCAGGATTTGAGGCTCAAAGAACTTCCGTACTGGATAGAATGCTTTGATAATTCCAACATCCAAGGCCACCACCCCGTTTCGGCCATGGTCTGCTTTAAGAACGGGAAACCTGCCAAAAAAGAATACCGACACTACCATATTAAAACCGTAACAGGTATAGACGATTTTGCCTCTATGCGGGAAGTAATTACCCGTCGGTACAGCCAGTTGGTTCGGGAACAAGGCCGTTTGCCCAATTTAATTGTAGTAGATGGAGGCAAAGGGCAACTAAGTGCAGCGGTTCTTGCCTTACAAGAAGTGGGAATTTATGGAAAAGTACCCATTATCAGCATTGCCAAGCGATTGGAAGAAATCTATTTCCCGCACGATGCGTTGCCCCTTTATTTGAGTAAAAAATCGAGTACGTTACAATTGCTTCAACACCTTAGGAACGAAGCGCATCGTTTTGCTATTGCGTTTCATCGAAACACACGCAGCAAAGCAGCGTTGCACAGTGGTTATGAGGAAATTTCTGGTATTGGGCCAAAAACTTTAGCAAAATTAGTAACCCATTTTGGACATCTTCGGGACATACAAGACTACCCACTTGAACCATTGGAGGCAGTGGTTGGAAAAGCCAAGGCTCAAATTATCCTTGCTGCTTTTGAAGGCAAAAAAGAACCATAAAGCGCCAAACCAATGGCTTTTTTTATTTCCGGTAGCATTTTATGCGTTCGGTTTTAAAAAAAAATAATGCTATACTAAAAACTACTTCTGTTGAAATGAAAAGTGACTAAAAAAAGTGGAAAAGCAAAAGAAGGGACG
>JAYTOH010000043.1:0-11381 GCA_043747895.1 Amoebophilaceae bacterium | reverse complement strand
ATGGGCAAAAGCTTCTTGCATAAAGTGCACCAATGAAGCATACTTAGAAGGGTCTATGGTATGTGGTACCGTACTTGGGTAGTGGTTCAGCCAAGGTGTTTGTATCATAGCATCGATTTTTATCCGTATATTGGACTGCAATATAGTTAAATAAAATTGTTTTTTTGTTTCGTATCGCGTAGGGTGGCATCCTTACTGTATGGACTTTGATGCGATCTGCTGTTTTTGAGCATGTATCGGACCTGCTCCTGTTTTCCTTGTATTTTCTTTTGTATTTTGGTTATGTCCAGTAAAAAAAAGATCTTTCCTCCAACCATACGTATTCAAAATAGACGTGCGCATTTCGACTATACATTTTTAGAGAAATACACAGCAGGCATTATTTTGCAGGGCACAGAAATAAAATCCATTCGCATGGGAAAAGCTTCGTTGCAAGAGGCGTATGCCTATTTTAAGGGAAATACCCTTTGGGTCAAGGGCATGCACATTGGCTCGTATGCACATGGAACGATGTACAATCACGAAGAAAAACGAGAGCGTCAATTGTTGTTACACAAAAAAGAGCAAAACAAGTTGCTTAAAAGCCAAGACAAAGGGCTGGCCATTGTGCCCACCCAATTGTTTGTAAACAATCGTGGGTTTGCGAAACTAGAGATTGCGCTGTCGCGTGGAAAAAAAGCATACGATAAACGTCAAAACATCAAGGAAAGAGAGCAAGAACGGTCCATGCACAACGATGCTTTTTAAGCACCTATTTTCAGATTTTTTCTATTTTTATTCTGATGGATTTTAGGTAAATTGCCTGCTGTTTTGTTTGTTGCCTTGGTTCCAGGGGTCATTTTATAAATGCTGTTTTATTTTAATACGTGTATGAAGAATTTTGTAGCAGCGCTACGCTGGAGAGGCATGATCCACGACTTTGTTCCTGGGACAGAAGCACACCTCAACAATGGACCAACCAAGGGCTATATTGGATTTGACCCTTCCGCTGCTTCGTTGCATTTGGGCAACCTGGTAACCATCATGCTGCTGCGGCACTTTCAAGAAGCTGGACACAAACCTATTGCCGTTGTAGGGGGGGCTACGGGGATGATAGGGGATCCTTCTGGCCGTACACAAGAACGCACCTTCCTGACCGAAGAAGCGCTTCGGTACAACCAAGCTTGCATCGGAAAACAATTGGAACGATTTTTGGATTTTACTACTGGTACAAATGAAACCAATAGGGCAGAACTGCTAAACAATTTTGATTGGTTTAAAGAAATTTCTTTTCTCCATTTTTTGAAAGATATAGGCAAGCACATGCCTATTGGCTATATGATGGCCAAAGATAGTGTGAAGCAGCGTTTGGAGACCGGCATTTCGTATACGGAATTCGCGTATCAATTGTTGCAAGGATATGACTTTTACCACTTATACGTACACCAAGGCGTAACGTTTCAAATGGGTGGTTCTGACCAATGGGGCAACTTAACGACTGGTGTCGAACTGATTCGCAAGAAAAAACAAGCCCACGCGTTTGCCTTAACGGTTCCTTTGCTTACCCGTTCCGATGGTACCAAGTTTGGTAAAACGGCTTCGGGTACAACCATATGGCTTGATCCAGCTAAAACATCGCCTTATGCATTGTATCAATTTTTGTTAAACTGTTCCGATGAAGAGGTAGAAAAGCTGATTAAGATATTTTCGTTCTGTACACGAGCAGAAATAGAAACGCTCATCCTAGCACACCGAGTCAAACCCGAAACCCGCATTTTGCAGCAAACATTGGCTAAGTTGGTGACCACTTTGGTGCATTCGGAAGAGGCGTGCAACAAAGCCATGCAGTGCACAGCAATTTTATTTCATCCTGCCACTACTGTGGAAGAGCTTTTTGCAATAAGTGAAGCCGATTTGTTGACCGTATGTGCTACCATACCTCAGGTTACCCTTACCAAAGCCTTATTTGACACCCTCGATTCCATGGTTTCGTTGTTATCCGTAGCCACTGAGGGTGTTATCCTGCCTTCTAAGTCAGAAGCCAAGCGTATGATTTTGTCTAGGGGTATTTTGGTGAATAAAACCGTTCTAGCCGATCCGTTTCAAAAACCAATAGGTCCCTTGTTACACAACCGCTATTTGTTGGTTCAAAAAGGCAAAAAAACGTATTACCTTATTGTAGTTCAATAACTTTCTAATGATCACGACATCCTTTAGCAGTGCCGTTCATGGTGTAAATGCATTTGTTATCTCGATCGAAGTAAACATTGTAACCGGTACTGGTTTGTTTATGGTAGGGTTGCCCGATAGTGCCATTAAAGAAAGTCAGCACCGTATTGAGTCGGTATTGAAACACATTTCTTGTACGATGCCTCGCCAGCGGGTGATTGTGAATTTGGCTCCGGCCGACTTGCGCAAAGAAGGGGCTGCGTACGACTTACCGATTGCGTTGTCTATTTTACATGCTTCTCAGCAACGCAACTTATCCCTCCTGTCAACCTACGTAATCATGGGAGAATTGGCATTGGATGGAACCCTTAGACCGGTAAAAGGTGTTTTGCCCATTGCGATTGAAGCCCATAGGCATGGCTTTAAAGGACTGATTGTTCCAGAAAAAAATGGTCCAGAGGCGGGCATTGTTACCAAGGTAGACGTTATTCCTGTTGGCCACATTACAGAAGCCATTTCTTTTTTGTCAGGCGAACGCAGCATTCATCCCATACGCGTAGATACCCGGCCGCTTTTTGAAGCCAAAGCAGAAGACTATGAATCTGATTTTGCAGATGTACAAGGACAAGAAAACATCAAAAGGGCATTGGAAATTGCTGCAGCGGGTGGGCATAATGTGATCATGATTGGTCCACCGGGAGCAGGAAAAACAATGTTGGCCAAACGACTTCCTTCTATTTTACCTCCTTTCACGTTGGCAGAATCGCTGGAGACCACTAAGGTTTATTCCATTACAGGGCGCATGGATTTTACCCATGGCCTACTCCCTACGAGACCTTTTCGTGCGCCACACCATACCATCAGCGATGTAGCCTTGGTAGGAGGGGGGTCTTTCCCACAACCGGGAGAAATCTCTTTGGCCCACCATGGCGTTCTTTTTTTAGACGAACTCCCAGAGTTTAAGCGCAACGTGTTGGAAGTGATGCGTCAGCCTTTGGAAGAGGGAAAGGTAGTGGTTTCTCGTGCCAAGTTTTCTATTGAATTCCCAGCTGTTTTTATGCTTATTGCCAGTATGAATCCGTGTCCTTGTGGGTACTACAACCATCCTGAAAAAGACTGTGTATGCAGCTCCTTAAGTGTGCAACGGTACCTGAATAGAATAAGCGGCCCTTTATTGGATCGCATCGATCTACATGTAGAAGTCACCCCTGTACTGTTTGAGGCATTGACGCAGCCTAAAAAAAATGAGGCCAGCAGCCTTATTCGCGCCCGTGTGGTACATGCTAGAAATATTCAATTGGAACGTTTTAAGCAGCATCCAAATCTTTATACCAATGCACGCATGTCCTCTTCCATGACCAAGGAGCAGTGCCTTATTGGCAAAGCGGGTCAAAAATTGCTGGAAAGAGCGATGGAAAAGTTAGGGCTTTCGGCAAGGGCATACGAACGCATTTTAAAAGTAGCGCGCACCATCGCAGATTTAGCCCATAGCGATCCAATAACAGAGGTTCATTTGGCTGAAGCCATTCAATACCGAAGTTTGGATCGAGAAGGGTGGGGCAGTTAGGCCGTGCGTGTTACTTGAAAACACAATTGGTTTGATTGGATTCATGATTTTCTGTAAATTTACTTCTTGAAAGCATCAATGGTGCAAACCAGTTATAGCGCTTTTCTGATGGCATACATCTCTTGTATTGGTGTGCAAATCTTTGCACACAGTCGATGGCTGTTTGGTTGCTTTCTAACCTGTAAAAATAACTTTTGTCGGTATTTGTAGCAACCATTCGTATTTATTTTTGCCTTATTTTATGCTCGATCGTACGCGTCCACCCTTATTCAAAGAGATTGAATCCATTGATTTTCCTTGGCCAGAAGCACATAGCCTAGAGAACGGTCTCCCTTTGTATGCATTGAACGTTGGCATGCATCCCATTGTAGAAATAGAACTGCTGTTTCAGTCTGGTAGCATGTATGAGGTGCTTCCAGGTGCCGCTTCCTTTACGACTTCTATGCTTTTGGAAGGCACCAAAAGCAAAACAGCCCAACAGATTGCACGCCTTATGGACTATTATGGTGCCACCATTACCACTCGATCCCAAGCAGACTTCTGTTGCGTGACCCTTTCTACGCTTTCCAAACATCTTGCGCCTATGTTGGCCCTTTTTGTAGAAGTGTTGCGTGAAGCCAGTTTTCCTTCTAAAGCATTCAAGTTACAGCAAGCCCAAAAGGCTCAAGCCATTCAAATTGCCGAAAAAAAAAACAAACGCGTCGCTTACAACCATTTTTATGAAACCTTGTTTACAGAGCAACACCCTTATGGCAAACAGTTAACCATAGCAGATGTGGCGGTGATTCGGGTAAAAGACCTCTATTTCCATTACGAAAACAGCTTTTTCGCCGGTTCTGTGGCTTTTGTAAGCGGTCAATTTACTTCTGCAGAGCTACAATGGATCAAGCAATTGCTGAGCCAGTTGCCTACGCATCAAAAAGCACAAAAGCAGTTCCATCTGCCTTCTAGCGCAACACACAAAAAAACCTCTGTTTCCAGTGGCAAAGGATTACAATCCGCTGTGGTCATTGGCAAAAAACTGTTGAAAAAAACCGAAACGGATTTTTTGCCCATGCTGGTGGTGAACGAACTATTGGGGGGGTATTTTGGCTCTCGGTTGATGCGCAACATACGAGAAGAAAAAGGCTATACCTATGGCATACATTCCAGTATGGTTGCCTTGCAAGAAGCGGGTTATTTTGTCGTTGCTACTGAAGTGGCTCAAGCAGTAACACAACCCACCATTCGAGAGATTTACAAAGAAATCGAACGGTTGCAACACGACTTGGTTCAAAAAGAGGAATTGAAAACAGTGCAAAACTATTTGTTGGGCCATTTTTTGACTACCATCAATGATCCCTTTGGTATGATGCAAAAATTTCAAGCAGTCCATCTGTATGGGCTAGATCGGAGCTATTACACTGCACTGTATCATCACATACGGAACACCACTGCGGTAGAAGTTAGAAACTTAGCGCAAAAATACCTATCTTTGAATACCCTTACTGAAGTTGTAGTGGGTTAATCGGGTGCTTTCATACCTTGTTCTGGTTGGCCATTGTGGCATCACCTGAACCAAAACTTCGTTCTGAAAGCGCTCTAATGTTATAGGTGTTATAGGGTGCTTAAGGGGTTCCAACAAAAAGCCGATCGGATGCAAGTAAGTTTCCTAAAATGCCATGCTATGTTGGTTTCCATGGAAGGTTATAGCGATTTTTTAGCTGTTTCCGCACGGCAAAACGCAACTCAGCATGGATGGGAGGATTAGAAACAATGCTCAAGTGGATCATAGGAGGTTTCATGGCAGCGGTTTCATGCATATTATTATGGCACGGATCTGTTTGGTAGGTTGTTGTGCGCCTATCGCCCGCGAACGTATGCACGTTTTTATCTAAAGAACAAGAAAGTAGTTGCATTTAATGCAAAAAGGGGTATATTTGATGCTCTTGGGCTTTGTAGACCCTAATTTTTTGGTTCAACTTTTTACATTTAAAGAGCGTGAATTTTATCAGTTATAGAACACAATACATTAATAAGCAAACCGTTGACAAACAATGGGTTGTCGTAGATGCTTCCCAGCAGAAGTTGGGTAGGTTGGCCAGTCAGGTTGCCTATATGATGCGTTGTAAAGACAAACCTAGTTTTTCGCCCCATGTAGATGGTGGAACCCATGTAATCGTGCTCAATGCAGAAAAAATTGCCTTATCGGGCAACAAATGGAACAAGAAGGTGTATCTTACCTATTCTGGCTATCCAGGTGGCTTGAAAAAAGCAACGCCTAAAGAAGTTTGCGCCGTGCATCCAAAACAAATTATAGAGCGTGCCGTAAGAGGTATGTTGCCCAAAAATAGGTTAGGAAGAAAGTTGTTTCATAATTTGCATGTATGTGAAGGGCCCATGCATCCGTATGCAGCTCAAAAGCCAAGCGAAAGAACGTTAAAATACTAATTAGTAACATTTTTTCATGGAAACAATTAATGCAGTAGGTCGAAGAAAGACAGCCGTAGCAAGGGTATATCTTGCTGAGGGTGCCGGAAAAGTTAAAGTAAACCACAGGTCGCTCCCAGACTATTTCCCCGTAGAGGAAATGGGTTTAATTGCCACACAACCTCTAGAAAAGGTACATGCAAAAGGCAAATACGATCTTACAATCAACGTCACTGGTGGAGGATTGCGGGGACAAGCAGAAGCCATTCGATTGGGGGTTGCCAGAGCGCTTTGCAAAGTAGATCTTGAAAACAATAGACCTTTGTTGAAAAAAGAAGGGTTTTTAACCAGAGACGCTCGCATAGTGGAACGTAAGAAATATGGCCGTAAGAAAGCCAGGAAAAAATTCCAGTTTACCAAACGTTAATCCTAGTTTTACGTATTACATCCCAAATAATGAGACAATTAGAACACAAAGACCTATTGGATGCTGGCGTTCATTTTGGACATTTGACTAGAAAATGGAACCCCAAAATGGCTCCATTTATCTTTATGAAACAAAATGGCATACACATCATTGACTTAAATAAAACCCTTGTTGCGTTGCAAGAAATGGCTTTGCAATTGCGTACAATGGCCAGCTTAGGAAAGAAAATCCTCTTTGTAGCTACCAAGAAACAAGCCAAAGAAGCCGTAGAAAAGATTGCTACAGGGTTGGGTATGCCCTATGTGACCGAACGGTGGTTGGGGGGTACGCTTACCAATTTTTCAACCATCCGTAAGCTTTTAAAGCGCATGTCTTCCATTGATAAGAGCATGCACACCACTGCCTACAAAAGTTTAGCCAAAAAAGAACAATTGGTTGTTGCCAGAGAACAGGCTAAATTAACCAAAAACTTACAAGGATTGGCTAATGTGACCAGGCTTCCTTCTGCACTGTTTGTGGTTGACATCAACAAAGAACACATTGCTGTAAAAGAAGCAAAGAAGCTGGGCATCCCTGTTTTTGCCCTTGTTGATACCAATACAAATCCAGATGCGGTTGATTTTTGCATTCCTGGAAACGACGATGCATTTCGTTCGATTGATCTTTTGGTACGGTACCTAGCCGATGCCATAAAAGAAGGGCTAGAAATCTATAAAAAAGAAAAAGCCGAAACAGCATCCAGAACAGCCACTCCGTTAGAGAAAGAATCTGCTGTAGAAACGCCCAAACGTCCCCAGAAAGCAGGATTTAAAACAGTACGTGGGGTAGTCGTTCGAAAAAATGCTGCTGCTGCTAAAAGCATTAAAGCCATTGGAGCAAACCAACCGCCCAAGCAAACCCACCCTGCAGAGCAGCCAGTTACTCCGCTGGATCGTGCAACAACGGTTCCGGCACAAGCTACTCCAAGTCAAGAAAAGACAGTAGACGCTGGTGCCGTTTCACTGCCTCAAAAAAGTCCAGAAGCCGTACATGCAGGGGCTCCATTACCAGAAGAAACAGATACCAAAACAGAATAGGATCTTTATATATTTGGTCGGAATAAAGGTCCCGGCTTTAACCTTTTGAGGTGGCCCTCCTTTCTGAGCAAAGGAAGTGGGAAGGCAAGCGCTTTATTAAAACGATACATACGATTTTATATACAACAACCATGGTCATTTCCGCAAAAGATGTTGCTGCCCTGAGACAAAAAACAGGTGCAGGCATGATGGATTGTAAAAAAGCATTAACCGAAACAGCAGGAAATGTTGAACAAGCCATTGATTTATTGAGAAAAAAAGGGCAAAAAATATCTGCAGAACGCCTAGGGCGCGATGCCAGTGAAGGAGCCGTTTTTGTATGTGTAAACGCAGATCATACCGAAGGTTTTCTCATAGTCTTGAATTGCGAAACAGATTTTGTGGCAAAAAATGGGTGTTTCTTAGCATTGGGCAATACCATTTTAGCGACAGCCGTTGCGCAGAAGCCAGCATCCCTAGAGGCGTTGTGCGCCTTGTCGTTGGGGGATGCAACGGTACAAGAAACCATTGTTTCTTTGATAGGTACCATTGGGGAAAAAATTACACTTTCTGCCTATGAAACCCTAACAGGAGAGGTGGTGGTATCGTACCTTCATACCGGAAATGCATTGGGCGTTTTGGTAGCCTTGCAAGGTGAAAAAGGAGAAAGCGTATGCGCTGCAGGAAAAGATGTCGCCATGCAAATTGCAGCTATGCATCCGGTCGCTTTGGACAAAAGTCAAGTAGATTCGGCTACTATAGATAGAGAACGTGCCATCATAAACGAACAAATCGCCTTAGAAGGCATTACAGGGGTTCAAGCAGAGAAGATCAGTCAAGGGAGACTGAATAAATTCTTCCAAGAAAGTACCTTATTGGAACAGCCCTTTGTGAAGAACAATAAAATAACCGTAGATAAGTTCCTGAAAGGAATTTCCGCTTCCCTTACGGTAGCGGCCTTTAAGCGCATTAGTGTACATATTTCATAAAATCCTAAGGTTGTTCTATCTTTTTTTATAAAATAATCAAGTAAAAACTACTTGTTTCTTTGTTGCATGTAAGGCATATAGAAGACAACAAGTAGTTTTTCTATACACTATTAAATTCAAGATATAGCCATTCATCTCGTCTGTACATATAACGTGCGCCTTTTTGAAACGTTGCAAATCAAAAACATGCAAGCGCATAGGATTCGAAAAAAACCATCTGAACGCGTAAGATGCGTTCTGCTTTTTTCTTGCTTCCAAACGTTTCAAGTTGCTTTGCTTTATCCGTCTTTGCTGTTCTTGTACGTCTGTATCCAGAAACGCAGCAAGCAGGCACGTTGTTTAAGAGCTGCAATCTGGCATCTTCGTCCCGATCTAGTTAGTTATAAAACCAAATTGTTCACTAACTATATGATGTATTGTAAAAAGCATTTTCTTGGTAGGTGTATGTTGCTGTTTGCATTGGTAGCCAGTAACTGCAAAAATAGGCCACTCGAAGCAGCATCTGTTCCAAAACCTCCAGCCCCTCTACCCGTTCAAGCGTCTAGGCGTAATAGTACCCCGCTGTTTTGGGAAATAAAAAGGCCTAATGGCAATACCGTGTACCTGCTTGGCTCTATAACAAAGCCAGAAAACGCATCCATCCCGGTTGTGCCAGAACTGGAATTGGCTTTTGACCGATCGACACATCTATTGGTCGAAGTAGATGTATTAAAACAAAGTCAGGAGTTGGAACATCCTAGTAGGGTGGATGACAACATAGCACATTATTTCTTACGCAAAGCCTACAGGTCAGAAAACCCGAAGCGTAAGAAAACAGTTGTGGAGTTGGAAACAGGTAAATTGCAGCGGGTAGTTCCTCTAAAGATCTTGAATCAAGTTTTTCTTTTTGCACATGAACACGATTTAGAAGCATCCTATTACGAAGACATGGCTGCTGTACTAGAGGACCGTTCTTTGCATAACGATTTAGAACAACTATGGGAACTATGGAAAAAAGGAGAGGAGAAAGGCATGCTATCCATGATACAATCGGGCCAATTAAGTATTATTTCATTGATTTCCAATCAAATATTACGTGCTAAGTATGGTTCTATTTCGGAAGAAGAGTCTTTATCCAAACGCAATCCAGCCATGGCCGATAAAATAGCAACCTATATCGAGGGAAACACAAATGCATTCGTAGTAGTTGATGTTACGCATTGTATAGGTGTAAAAAGCGTTGTTCAGCTGCTCACAGAGAAAGGATACCGTGTCAATAAAGTTGCCTACAAAAACAAAACATAGCACGTGTTGCATGTGGTAGTTGTGCTTGCGTAGCGATCCCGTTGGTTTGTTTCGTATGCGTTTTATAGTTAAACTCCTATTACTTTCTATTTTGCGTCTTTGAGTGCATTTTGTCCAAGGATGATCGAATTTTTTTCTCCTGGCTCGGTATAAACAGAGACATTTAACTGTGCGCCTAGTTTAAAAAGTTGGTTCGGTGTCAGCTGGCCTATATACGTCACACGCTACCAAAAATTGATTGGATGAATTTGCCATTCATACAAATCCATTTCATTTTATCGGAATTGCTAATTGGGTCTGTCCATTTAAGTGTGTAAATTATTTTTCAGCCTTTTAAGATTCTACCTTCAAATTTAATTAAAAAATGCGCCATAGCCTCATTCCAATTTTGGATGGGCATAGTCCACTTTTTAGTCATATAGTTAATAGTTAAATATAATGTTTTAAAAACAGCTAGATCATTAGGAAAAACTCTTTTATTTTTGGTAACCTTACGAAATTGGCTATTAACAGATTCAATCGCATTGGTAGTATAAATTACCTTACGTATAGCGCCAGGATATTGCAAGAATACCATCAGATTGGCCCAATGAGCATACCAAGACTTAGCTACCTGGGGGTATTTTTATCCCATTTGCTAGCAAAGCTTTCTAAAGCCATCAGGGCCTCATCTTCGGTAGGAGCTATATAAATGCGCTTTAAATCAGCGGACAGATCCTTTCTATCCTTGTAGGATACATATTTCAAGCTGTTCCTAATTTGATTCACAACACACAATTGATGTTCCGTTTTAGGATATACAGCAGCTATGGCCTCAGACATGCCTGTCAAATTATCTGTACAGGCAATCAACATATCGTGCATGCCACGATTCTTTAGCTCCGTTAAATTCCCCAACCAAAATTTAGCCCCTTCATTTTCACTTATCCACAGTCCTAAAACATCTTTCCTGCCGGATTTATCTATCCCTAAGGAAACATAAACCGACTTATTGATAATGCGTTTATCTTGTCTAACTCTAACCACCAAACAGTCAAAAAATACAATAGCATAAACCGATTCTAAGGGGCGATTTTGCCATAACTTAACATCTTCAATAACGTCTTCGGTTATTTTACTTATCAGGCTTTCACTAGTGTCTGCGCCATATAACTCTTGTAATTGAATCTGAATATCTGATAGACTCATTCCCTTGGCATATAAAGATAATATCTTATCATCTAAGCCAGGGATCCTTGTTTGCCGTTTAGGTAATAAAATAGGTTCGAAAGTAGAAGTTCTATCTCGAGGAACTTCTACTGCTATAACGCCATTATCCGTTATAACTTGTTTGCTAGATAAGCCATTACGAGCGTTTTCTGAGTCATGACGATCGTATTTGCTATAGCCTAAATGGGTATTTATTTCTGACTGTAACGCTTTTTCTACAAGCCGTTTGCTTAATTGTTTGAGTAAGCCGCCTTGATCAAAAAGCGTCGATAAGTCTACACCGGATTCTATAA
>JAYTOH010000042.1:0-7440 GCA_043747895.1 Amoebophilaceae bacterium | reverse complement strand
TTCAAGAGCGCATCGAGCTGTTCGTTTTTTAACGCAGATATGGGAATGATTTCTACTCCTGGACAGAGGTGAGACCAATAGGAAAGGGCTTTGACGCGTTGTTCTGTGGTAAGCAAATCTATTTTGTTTAAAACCAATAAGGTTGGTTTTGTCGGTGCTCGATCCATACAAAAATCAGACACAACGGGTGCTTGTGCATCTATCATCCAAAGCAAGACATCTGCATCAGATCGTGCCGTTTTTACCGCTTCTACCATTGCTTCTTGCAGCGGATAAGCAGGAACAAGCATACCCGGTGTATCGGTATAAATGATTTGAACGTTTTTTTCGGTAACGATGCCATAAAGCTTGTGGCGGGTTGTTTGTGCTTTTGCATGAGTTATGGCTAGCTTTTGGCCTAGCAAGGCATTCATTAAAGTGGATTTGCCTGCGTTTGGTTGTCCAATTAACGCCACAAATCCAGCTCGGAAGTCGTTCTCGTGCATACAGCGTTTTGAATGATAAGATATACTACTTGCAATATTACGAAAAAGTACGTAAATTCGTATCAATAGAAGAGAAAGCAGTTGGTCTTTTGATTTGTCTTCTAAAGAGTTTATCGCGGGGTGGAGCAGTTGGCAAGCTCGTCGGGCTCATAACCCGAAGGTCACAGGTTCGAGTCCTGTCCCCGCAACTTCTCTAACCTGAAATGAATTCAAGGGTCGAGCCCCTTTGGTCCCCATTCCAAGCTGCTCCTAACCTGATTCCTTACTCTTTGTGAAATATTTTTATTTTCTTGCAAGAAACGTCACTTCAAAGAGATCAAATCCATATCTTTATCCTGATACAGTATAAAGCAGGTGCGTCAGGTATATGTTCTCCTGATCCTCTTTTTTCCTTGCATTTTTTTGTACATTTTCGCTTAAATGTGCATTTTTTAATTAAAAAGTGCGGCATTTAAGATGAAAACAATTCATTTTCAGTTAGTTTATAAGTTTGGAATGTGGAGATTAAAATAAGTGAATAGTTTTTGCATCTCATATTCAGCATTAGGAATATTTGTCTATCCATGCTATATGTTTTACGCTAGGTTTAATTGCCAAAAATATGTAAACTTGCACAAGTGGCAATATCGTGTAACCTCTTTAAACGAAAAAGAATATGTCTAGAAACAACAACAATGTGTACTATTTGTTAGTAGGAGTCGTGTTAGGTACCGTACTAGGCATTTTAGTATGCGATGAAACAAAAAAGAGGCTACAGAAGCAAATCAAAGACAAGACAAAACGATGGACGGGTTGTTGCGAAACTGCTTCTGAAGCCATGGAAAACGATGTCAAAGATGGAGTAAATAAAGCTAAAAGTGGTGTAAAAGAGTATTTTGATTAAAACCAAGACAGCAAAACGAAGTTGGTACGTAGCGAGACCATTGCAAAGAAATCTTCTATGGTCTACTTTGGTCTTTGTTTCATACGCCAATGCGCACATACATGCATATGTGCAGTTTGCTGTGCTGCAATGCCTAAAACGGAATCGATCATACAATCTTTTATTGCAACGGGCCTCGTAACGGCATCAATTCTGTTGGTTGTTTCTAACATACGCAATAACCCATATGATTCGAAAAAAACTATTTTTATTAGGAACATGCTGCATAGGGATCTTGGCATGGCTGTTGACTTCCAAGGAGAAAAAAGAAAAGATCAAAAAGGCCTTCGCCAACCGAATGCAACAAGCTTCCTTAGAAGCAGCTAAATCTTTATTCAAACGGATTATCAAAAGAACCATACGGACATATTTAGGATAGCAACAATGCGTTTGCATGCGCTGCCATCGTTCCAATTTGAACATACCATGCTTGCCCTTGCCAAGCATGGCACCTATTTTGAGGGTACAAGTCCCTTATCCAAGTTGGCGAGCCGAAGCATTAGCAAAACACAAGGGCTAAATCGCGACAAATAGTCTGAAGGAAGTGTGTGGCAAAGTTGCGAGCTGATGCACAAAGCGCAAATACGAGGCAAGGCTGTCTGGACGCGTGTGCTTTAGAACACGAAATCCTCCATCGCCAAGAGGCACCACCGTATAAGAAAGAACTGGGAACCTGAGAATATGGCAGGTATACAGATGCTGAAGCAGCGAACGATTACAATGAAAAGTGCGGACCGGTTTGGACAGATATGTTCCCGCTTTACGAAATTGAACCAAAGGTCCTGTGTTGCTCTTCGTAAAAATACAAAGCCTCTATGAAGTCTTTTTTGCGGAAATTGGGCCAAAGCAATTCGGAGAAATAGACCTCTGAATAAGCACCTTGCCAAGGCAGGAAGTTGCTAAGGCGTTTCCTGCCACCTGTACGGATGATCAAATCAATAGGGGGTAAGTTGCCTGAGTTCAAGTGTTTTTCATACTTCTTTGGCGTAACTTTAGGTTGGTACGTAGCGATAAACTGTATGAACTGATCCAAAGAAGTGGCGCTGTTGAAGCCTTGGTTTAGAAAGGTATGTACCGCTTTATTTAAGCAATCACGCGCTATGGCTTGCGAAGCTGCGATGGTCTCTGCCTTCCCCCCATAATTAATTGCAACGGTTAGGCTTAGCTTCGTATGGTTTTTGGTAGCCTCTATCGCTTTTTGCAATGCTTCCAAACAATAGCTGGGTATTTGCGTAGTATCGCCGATCACGTTGAACTTGATGTTGTGTTTCATAAACAGGTCCAGCTGTTGGGTAGTGCTATCCGCGATTACGTTAAAAATGGTTTTTACTTCTTCTGGTGGCCTGTTCCAATTTTCCGTAGAGAACGCATATAAGGTTAAATAAGGCACATCTTGTTCCAAGCATCCTCTTATAATCTCTTCTACTGCTTTGTTGGCATGTTTGTGTCCAGCCGTTCTATGCCCGAATTTTTGTTTTCCCCACCTTCCGTTTCCATCCATAATGACCCCTACGTGGGTAGGTTTTTTTTGGAAATGAAGCTTTTCGGTTGCCGAGTCGTGTGTAGCCCCTGGTGCTTGAGCATGGAGTACAAGGGAACCAAACAATAGCACAAGCATGGAAAATTGTCTGATAACGCGACCAGGAAATATTTTTTTTATATTCATAATGAATTTTTTTGAACAATTGCTCGCAATAGCAACGACAAAGAATAGCATTAGAAAAGTGGATTTTTGGAAAATAAAGTACATGATTTGTACATAATGCAGGGTTTTGTAGCCAACTGAATTTTAATTGGCCTTGATAAAAAACCCCCGCTGGGAGTAGCCTAGCGGGAGCCTAAATGGGCTGATAGAACCTACTATATTATCTATCCTTGATCTTTTTTTTTAAATTTAGTAACTCTACTTTTATTTTAGAATTTTTATCCTAATGCTTCTAATACTCCGGAAACATTATCGGAAGGGGTTGTATAATTATACGGTTTACCGGAACGTGAGCTTGGAGTTGTAATCTCTAATTGGCTAAAATGCCCAACACGAGGCAGAATATTTGGATATATTGTATTAAACGATCCGTATGTATCACGCGCACCACCAGCTACATAGACAAGCTTAATTTTATTCTTAAACGCCTTGTTCTGAGCAACCGAGTCATTAGGAGCCGCCTTGACCTCAGTATCCGGTAGAGCCGCTACGACACCCTCTATCCCTCTGCTATGTGCCACAATTGCTATTTCTGATGGCGTAAGCTGCTTAATGAAAGCAAATGCAGGTTGCATGTTGGTGGTGTTGGTGTTAACGTCGAATGACTTGGGAATAATGAAGTACTTGTATTTTTTTAACGCTGCTTCCCTAATAATCGGAAGTATACTACCACCGTTCAACCCATCGTTCAACAATACACTGCCAGACCAAACTCCAGCACCTCCATTGGTAAATCCGGGAACTAAGATCATAGTCTTGGTATTGGCTGCGTGAGGAGGCATCGATTGAATGTCAGCAGTTGCAAAAAAGGCGCCACGATCCACTATATTATGTTCTGTTTTTAACTTTTCAATCACCTGCTTTCGTGCCTCGCCAAGTATTGCAGCATAAGTCGATTCATCCGTATGAGTGTACCCTCTGCTTATGCCATCTTTATCTGCATGCACGAAACTCCCATTTTCGTTAAAATGCCATCCCGATACGTCGATAGATGCTGGACTAGATTTTTCACTAGAGGTTCCTCCTCCTGTAGTTGTATCTTCTTTTTCTTTTTCTTCTGTTTTTGTTTCTGTTTCCGTTTTTATTTCTTTTTCTTGTGGCAGAACCTTAGCAACGGGCTTTCCTCCTGCTCCTTTTCCTGGTAGTGTTGTGTCGCTACCAGGAAAAGGAGCAACTTCTTTTGTAGGCTCCTCCTTTTGTTTGTTCTGTTTTGCCAATCCCAAACAATCAGCTGCCTGTAGTACCAACAATACGCCTAGATTTGCAAATGTAGTAGAAATAGCTTTGTGTTTTTTTGACATATTTTTAGTTATTGATGTGAATTTTTAGTTATTAATGTGAACTGAAAATGAAACAAAATACCAGCTTTATGTGCAGAAGGATTTTTATTTGGTTGTTTTGTCTGTCTTTCTCTTCTCTCCTTTATTCGTATTAGACTGAAAACTTCTTCAATTTTAAAAAATTATTCTTAATAAAACAAACCAGGCTGTCTTTTACGTTTGTTGTGGCAATGGCTCCGGCCGTTGCAGCTTGGTGCGCTGTGCTTCTACAAGTGCATCTTCTATTTTTTCAAATAATAGCGTAGGGGTAGCCAGCCGTTGACCAGGAGCGATTAAGTCGCTTATGGATAGATTGTCCCAGCCTGTTTCGTGCAGCCCCACCATATTGGCTATTTTGAGGCTAGTGCTTGGCACAAAAGGCCTTAGCAATAGGGCTACTGCGGCAATAAGTTGCAAGGTGTTGTTTAGTACCGTACCTGCTGCTTCAGGGTCTTGTTTGACCAAATTCCAGGGCGCTTTGTCGGTTAGGTACTTGTTTCCCAATGTGGCGTACCCCATGCACAACTGGAGGGCTTCTTTGCACTTAAATTGTTCGAGGGCACGACCTACTTGCTCAAAAGCTGTAGACAACGCCTCAAAAAGCGCCTCGTCTCTTGCCACAAGCGCACCACGTGAAGGCACCAATCCATCGAAATAACGGTGCACTAGCGTAAGCGTTCGGTGTACCAAGTTGCCCAAGTTGCCCACGAGTTCGTTGTTGTTTTTTTTCTGAAAGTCTTTCCAAGTAAAGTCGCTGTCTTTGGTTTCAGGAGCAATACTGCAAAGTACGTAGCGCAATACGTCTTGCTTGTCTGGAATCGCTTCTAGGTATTCATGCAGCCAAACGGCATGGTTTCTAGAAGTGGAAAACTTGCTCCCCTCTAGGTTTAAAAACTCGTTGGCAGGTACGTGTTGCGGCAAAACAAATCCGCCGTGGGCTTGGAGCATAACGGGAAATACGATGCAGTGGAAGACAATATTGTCTTTGCCTAAAAAGTGCACCAGCGTGGTATCGGGGTCTTGCCAAAAAGGTTTCCAATCTACGTGTTGCTGAGCCGCCCACTCTTTGGTAGCACTGATGTATCCAATCGGGGCATCGAACCATACGTATAAGACCTTGTCCTTGCCTTCTGGAAACGGAACTGGGACCCCCCAATCCAAGTCGCGCGTTACGGCACGGGCGTGTAGCCCTTGGTCGAGCCACCCTTTGCATTGACCATAGACGTTGATTTTCCAATCTTTATGTTCTTCTAAAATCCATTGCTTCAGCCACGATTCATACCGTTGTAAAGGGAGAAACCAATGGGTGGTTGGCTTTAAAAGGGGTGTTTCGCCGCTCAGAGCAGAAGTTGGGTGGAGGAGCTCTTCCGGACTTAGGGTGCTGCCGCATGCTTCGCATTGATCGCCATAAGCATTGGGATTGGCGCACGCTGGACAGGTTCCTTTGATGTAGCGGTCCGATAGAAATTGTTGGTGTTTGGGATCGTAGTATTGCTTGGTTTCATGTACTTCGAAGACTCCTTTTTCGTGCAGTTGTTTGAAAAATGCCGAAGCCGTTTCAGCGTGGACCGGAGAAGAAGTACGCGCAAAGATGTCGTATTCAATGCCTAGTCCTTCCAATGCCTTCTTGTTGAGGGCATGGTATTTGTCTGCCACCTCTTGGGGCGTAATGCCTTCCTGCTGGGCGCGTACGGTGACAGGAACACCATGTTCGTCTGATCCACTGATGAATATAACTTGCTGTTTTTTCTGCCTTAAATAACGCACGTAAATATCGGCCGGGAGGTGTGCGCCCGCTAAGTGACCTAGATGAATGGGTCCGTTGGCATAGGGTAAGGCGGCCGTAACGGTATAGCGTTTGGAACGGTTCATGTTTTAATGATGCTAAAAAATAAAGGTTGCATTGCGTCGCATTACCTGCTTGAATGGGCGTATACCCCAAATATACAACTTTATCGGCTTAAAGATGCGTTTTTCTTACGTTCTTCTGTATTGCACACTGCACCTGCTCCCCCCCCCCTCATTTTTAGTTGGGTATGCCATTTGTGCCGCTTTTTTGGCTGGCCAGAGTGCGGCTGCAAGGCTGGTAGCCAGTGTTGCGCCTGCTATGCAGAGGAAATCCGAAACGTGCATCTCAACGGGGTAGGCCGTTGGCCCTTGGTGCGGAAGCGTATAGAGCGTTAGGAAACCAAAGGTTTGTTGTACCTTACCCAACAGCCAAGCAATAACAAGTCCATAGCATACTCCCTCTGCAGAGATCCATAGACCTGTATAGACAAAAATTTGCTTGATTTGTCTCGATGTTGTGCCTATGGCCGCCAAACTAGAAAGGTCTTTCTGCTTCTCTAATATTAATATACATAACATGAAAAAAAGGTGCAAACAAGATAGCATCAAAACCAACGAAAAAACAAAATATACAGAAAGGCGTTCCACGAAAATGGCTTTTTGGCGTGCTTCGTTTTGGCCGCACCGTTCTACCACGGTCAGCTCTGGGGGCAACAGTTTCTGGAGTGCCGTCTTGGTTTGTGCGCGCGCATGCTCTGGGAGTACAAGTTCCCAAGCTGTTCGTTGCTGCAATCGATTGGTGAGTTGCTCCACAAAACCAATGGGCACAAGCACCAACATGCCCTCTTTTTGGGAGGGAGGCATAAACTGTCCACAGGCTGTTAGCGTCCCTTTTTTGTAGAACTGGTCCAACGAGATTGATAGACCCTGGTTTCTAGGATAAAAAACGGTCAGCTGCATAGAACAATCGGGGGGTGCTTTGATGCGCTTGGCAAGGGCAGTGTGTACAATAGCGGGAACTATTTTCGGTCTGGATGCAAAAAAGGTCTTCGCATCTAGGTCTATCTGACTACATTGCTTATATCCTTCGCTTTGGACAAACGAAGGGGCTATTCCTTTGAGGGTAGCCAGGGTTTGGATGCCATTGTATTGGAGCAGCACCCGTTCTTCCAACAGCTCTACTACTTCCTGTACGGATGGAAGCTGCCGAATTTTTGTTTT
>JAYTOH010000041.1:0-1225 GCA_043747895.1 Amoebophilaceae bacterium | reverse complement strand
GTATTTATGATAAGGAAGTGAAAAAACAACAAGAAGCCTTGGGTATAGAACGCAAGTCTATGGTTAAAAGTGGCGACAGAGGAGACAAAATTCGAACCTATAACTTTCCGCAAGGACGTGCTACCGATCACCGAATTGGCTATACCGAACACAATTTGGCTGCCATACTAGATGGCGCTTTATCGGACATGATCGAGGCATTGCGTATTGCAGATAATACCCAAAAGTTACAAGCCGGTGCGCAGCAGCTACGGGAGTAAACCCCTTTTGCAAAGAGCAAGACAGAAATTTTGTTTTTATTGAAAAAAACAAGTAAATTTGTACTTATCCAGTGCAAATAACGTTTTCTTTTTCTTTGTGTTGATCTCGTAGCTCAGCTGGTAGAGCATCTCCCTTTTAAGGAGAGGGTCCTGGGTTCGAGTCCCAGCGGGATCACTTATACACTCCCAACAAACCACATTCCGTACCTATAACATATCTCTAGGGTCTGTCCTATAAACTGTGTACATATTTTTTAGGTTGTATATTTATCTAAATCATAAATACCTAAAAGAAAGCATGAAAAAGCAAGACAGCCCCCAAGATGGTATAACCCACCTTCCGCACCTCAGCAATTTGGATAAATAAGCAATGTTGCAACTTTCTATTGCTGCTCTAGCGCAGTCGTACCCCACATGAGTTGGTTATCCGCATGGGTTGGATGGGTGGGTTTGGGCGCAATTCGAGATTTTGGGTGGCGTGCCTATATACTTTCTTGTAAGGTTTCTACAAGGTTCTTTTTGTCTAGGAACCAAATGGTAGCACATAGGGTAATCCCAATAGAGACCAGGGTAAATAGATTCAACCCTACCATGGAGGGTATGTTCCAAGAAATGGGTACGTACCGCATGTAATAAACCGTTGGGTCTAACGTAAGCCATTTGTAATGGCCCTGCAACCAACAGAGGCCCAACCCTAGGCTGTTGCCCCAAAACATGCCCCAGCATAAGGTGCGTAAGCTGGTAACCAGCAGCACAAAACAGATTTTCCAGGAGGGACATCCCACTGCTTGTAAGACCCCGATGGTATAGCCGCGTTCCATAAGTTGGACCATGACCGTAGCCACCATGGTAGACCCTGCCACAAGCAGTATAAAGAGCATGAACAATGTGGTATTTTTCTGGATAATGGCCAACCAGTCGTAAAAAACAGCATAGGCTCGGTCGGCCTGAACAAGCTGGAGGCT
>JAYTOH010000040.1:0-4019 GCA_043747895.1 Amoebophilaceae bacterium | reverse complement strand
CGATTCAAGTTGCGGGTTCTTGTTCTAGGTTTTTGTACTGCAACATGCGCCTTCTCCTCTTTTCCCCTCTTTGCCAAGGGCTTTCCACCTCCTTTGTTCAATCACCGCTTGATTTTTTCGTGCTTTTGTATCCAGACAAAAGTACAGAGCGAGAAGGAACGTGACGTAGGGGGGCAATCCCCCATCTTCATGCTGCTTAAGTATATGTCTTTTTGGTTGGCTGCTTAGAACTTCGCCCAAGCTTCGCGTACGCATTTTGCTAAGGAACGTATATGAGACCTGCTGAAATCAAAACGCACACCTGCGGTTTGGTATACGGTACTTATCGAAGCGGTATACCCTAACTTTAACCCATTCAAGTAGGACTGTAGCGTTTTGGATGCAAGTTGTTCTTGGGCATTTTTCCATATGCCAATGGCACCTAGTTGGGCAATGCCGTATTCTATGTAATAGAAGGGGACCTCAAAAAGATGCAATTGTTTTTGCCAGAGGTGATCTCGGATTGCTTCATACCCTGTCCAGTCGGTTACAGAATCTGAAAAGGAACTAAAAATTCGGTTCCAATTTTCGGTCCGTGCTGCTAGGGTGTGGTATGGGTTTTCGTATACCCAATGTTGAAAGGCATCGATTGTGGCGATCCAAGGTAAAAGACTGATTATATGGATTAAATGGTCTTTTTGTGCCCGTTTCAGGTCGTCGGTATTGGGAAAGAAAACATCCCAATGCGGCATGGTAAGCAACTCCATCGACATGGAAGCCAATTCTGCAATTTCGGATGGGCAGTGTTTAAAACTGTTTAACAAAAGGTCGTGTACAAGAAATGAATGCACGGCATGTCCTCCTTCGTGCATCATGGTAATGACATCCTTTACGGTAGAAGCTGCATGCATAAAAATGAATGGAACCCCAGTTTCGTCCAATGGATAATTATACCCCCCAGGGGCTTTTCCTTTACGGGAATCCAAGTCCAGATGTCCTTTCTGTTGCATGGTGCGCAAACAGTCGGCCAAGAAAGGACTCAACCGTTGGAAAATAGAAATTGTTTTGGAAATCAGGTCTTCACTATTGATAAATGGTTTCAAAGCGGGTCTTCCTTCTGCGTCTACTGCTAGATCAAAAGGCCGAAGCTGCTCTACACCTAGTTTTTGTTTTCGTTCGGCAGCAAGCTCATTCAATAAGGGAACAATTTCTTCTCTAACGGCATTGTGGAAGGTGAAGCAATCTGCTGGGGTATAATCGAATCGATGCATGGATACGAATGCATAATCTCTAAAATTTTCAAACCCAGCATTCAAAGCTATTTGATGTCGCTGGTGAATTAATTTAGCATAGAGGTCATTCAGTACGTCTTTGTCTTGCAACCTGCGTTGCTGTATCTTGTCATAGACTTCTTTTCGGAAAAGTCGATCGGTAGATTCTAGATGAGCAGCAGCTTGCTGCAATGTATGTTCGGTTCCTTGTACTTCGATGGTCATCGCACCAGTAATGACTCCATATTTTCTTGCATTGAGCTGGATATCGGTTTGCAATGGTATGTTTGCTTCTCTATAACAGCGCAAATTATGCTCTAATTTTTTAAAAAAGAGGTCAAATTGTACTTCTTGACGCAGTGTAGGTAATGCTTTGGTTTCCAATGCTTTTCTGTTCAATGCATCGGTTACGGGCGCCAATTTTGGTGCTATTTCGGTAATAAAATAGTCGTACCGTTCTTTGGCTGTTGCGTCTGTGGTATCGCAAGAAGTACGAATGTAACGCCAGCCTCCTTCTTCTTCCAGGGCACCTTCTAGTTCACTCCAATCCAGTAAGAACCGTTTGAGGTCGTCGCATGAATCAAGTGCTCGGGCAAGCAATTGGGTGTAAAAAGGCTGAATACCCTCCCAGTCGCTTGCAATAAAATCTGCTGGTAAGAAAGTGCGGACATATTTTTTGATCATCTGATTTTCGTTTAAAAATAAAGGGTATTGTGCTTTGATTGCATGCGCTGATTGCATTGCAATGCCTTTCCCCACTTTTTTCAAAAGCTGCAATAGGGGTTGCTGTAGGCAACCCTAGTCTAATATTTTTTATGCTATTCTGCAATAGGGCTGTTGCAGAACCTGTCCTGATTCGCCATTTTGTGTCATATCTTATCTGTGTTCCTTATCTGTGTTCCTCCTATGCTGTGGTACTCGACTTCGGTATTCCTAAAAATGCCTCACAATCCTTACTGTGTTCTGCACGCGCCTTATTGAAAGCTGTACGAACAAATGTTGCGCTGCATTTGGGTGCTGTATGCGCTAGGTTCTCTCGTTCAGTAAAAGTGTTGATTGTAGAGCTTGATCCACATTTCTTATAAGGTATCAATAGAAATTAGTCATGCTATGCCACTATAGGCATGCAGTTGCTGGATTGTGCCCCTACGCCATAGCCCTTCTTCCTCCATATTCTTGTCTTGATACAAAGTGTCAAAAATAAAGAGCTGATTCCCATATCCTTTTTTTCTTTTCCAGCACGCTTTTTATGCACTCCTTTTTCTCAAAAGCGCGTGTTGCAGTGGGCACTAAAAAGGGAACCCGTAACGTGAATCTTAAGTACTTATCCAGGTATTATATTATCTATCAGTATAAAACCCATGCATACTGCGCCAAAAATGGCTAACAAGCCAGGAAGCATAAAGCTGTGGTTAAAGAGATATTTTCCAATACATGTGGTGCCTGTAGTATCTAAATGGATTGCAGCCAACATCGTTGGGTAAACAGGTATGATAAACACGCCATTTACGGCAGCCACAGAAGCCAGCAATACCTTAGGGGGAATGCCTAGTGCCATGCCCAACGGAAAAATTGCTTTAATGGTAGCAGCAGAACTACCCATAATGGCTGACATCGCTAATAAGATGAACGAAAACTGCCAAGGAGCAGAAAGATGCTCGCCAATACAATGAAGCAACGTTTGCTTGTTTCCCTCTACAAAAGTGCTGCTTAACCACGCAATGCCTAAAAGTGAAAACATACCTTGGATGCCTGCGGTAAAAGCTTTCCCTGTAGTCATGCGGTGGGCAGGAATGCGACACAGTATCATAATCAAAGCAGCCGTAGCGAGCATCACCAAAGGCAAAATAGAACTGGTTGGCAAAAATACCTTTGTTCCAGCAATTTCCCATGAAGGCAGTAATCCTTTTATAGCATCGGTTAAGACGATCCATAGGCTACCAAATAAAAAGCAACCAAGAGACAATTTGACTTTGCGGGTGGCTTTAGGGAAGGGGCGGGTACTTTTTCCTGCAGCATATAAGGAGCGTGTATCTAGTATTGGGCATTGCGCAGCACAGGGCAATGATTGCTTCAGTTGGCCTACTACAATGGTAGCAATGCACAACCCAAAAAGCGTAGAGGGGATAATCAACTTGTAAATGGTTGTCATTGCAATCCCTGTTCCACTTAAAAAACCAGCCAAGATAACCATAATAGAGGAAATTGGACTAGCAAGTGCACCATGTAGGGCTGCAACAACCGCAAGAGACAACGGTCGTTCGGGTCGAATGCCTACTTCTTTTGAAACCTCTGCAATAATGGGAAGAATAGAGTATGCAATGTGATTGGTACCCGCTAAAAACGTAAGTAGGTAGGTAACCAGTGGACTAAGATAGATGATTCTATTTGGATGTTTGCGGATGAGTGCTTCCGCTAGCTGCACGAGGTAATGCAGTCCACCAGCAGCTTCTATGGCGCCAACGGCGCTCACTACTGCAGCAATACACAGGATGACTTGAACGGGAGGTTCTGCTGGAGGTATACGGAACAGAAAGAGGAACAACAGCAAACCCAATCCTCCCAACATGCTTAAACTGAGGCCCTTGAGGCGGGATCCTAAAAACGAAGTGGTTAAAAGTATAGTAAGACCTATTAAAAACATTGTCAATAAATAAAATAATATGTTAATTGTTAGGTACCATAAAGAACTGGTTTGGATCAAAGTTAAATAATTTGGGAGAGACTTCCCATTCTTTTTGAATAAATTCCCATGGAGTTTTTCCGTGT
>JAYTOH010000039.1:0-5833 GCA_043747895.1 Amoebophilaceae bacterium | reverse complement strand
GACAAATTAGCCGTTGCATTCCTTGCAAAAGGACGCTCAACCCAACCCTATTTCCATGGAATCCTGCACCACACAGCAACCCTGTGCATCCAGCATGACCCTGCTCAACCGGATGCTGCCCCAAGCAGGTATAGCTTAGAAGCCTTTGTACAAGCCATAGCCACCCAACCGGGAGGAGAACCCGATCACGCCATTGCATTTGTAAAACGAAAAGACCGTTGGTATCGCATAAATGATGCAGAAGTGGAAGAAATTACGCATCTTGCAGCATGTAGACAGGCAAAAAATGCACGCGTGCTGTTTTATAGAAAAAAGCGGTCGTAGGGGCGCAATCCCGCATCTTCATCCTGATCGAGTATAGACCTTATTTGCTTGACGGTCGTTTGCGTTTTCTTAATTTTTATATAAATGAAATCCAATCAAATACGAGACACATTTATTCAGTTTTTTGTTGCTAGAGGACACCTACACCAGGCTTCCGTGCCCATTGTAAACAAAGAAGATCCCTCTTTGCTCTTCGTCAATGCGGGCATGAATCCCTTTAAAGACATTATTTTGGGCAACCAACCCGCTACCGCTTCGCGTGTGGCCACGGTACAACCCTGTCTGCGCGTATCGGGCAAACACAACGACTTGGAAGAAGTAGGGGTAGATACCTACCACCATACGCTTTTTGAAATGCTGGGAAATTGGTCGTTTGGAGACTACTTTAAGCAAGAAGCCATTCAATGGGCATGGGAGTTGCTTACAGGAGTCTATAACCTGCCCAAAGACCGTCTCTATGCCACCATCTTTGCAGGAGATCCCCAATCGGGACTGCAACCCGACGAAGAAGCGGCTGCCTTCTGGCGCAATTACCTGCCAGCGGAACGCATTTTGCCGTTCTCGAAAAAAGACAATTTCTGGGAAATGGGCGAACAAGGCCCCTGTGGTCCCTGTTCGGAGATCCATATCGACCTGCGTCCCGAAGCCGAACGAGCTGCTGTACCGGCTGCCCAGCTGATCAATGCCGACCATCCGCAGGTAATTGAAATTTGGAACCTTGTCTTTATGCAATACAACCGCCAGGCCTCTGGCGCGCTGGTCGAGCTGCCACAAAAACATGTCGACACCGGCATGGGGTTCGAGCGGCTCACACGTGTGTTGCAGGGCAAAACTTCCAACTACGATACCGACCTTTTTATGCCCCTGATCGAACGCCTCATAGATCTTTCTGGCAAACCATACCATCAAAACGAAGCAGTAGCCATTGCCATGCGGGTCGTTGGAGACCATGTGCGCGCCGTGGCATTTGCCATTGCTGATGGACAGGCTCCTTCGAATGTCAAGGCGGGGTATGTCATCCGTCGTATTTTGCGTAGGGCTGTGCGCTATGGATACAGCTACTTAGACCTACACGAGCCGTTTGTATACCAATTGGTTGCTGTGTTGGTAGCACAGCTGGGTACCGTTTACCCAACGCTGCGGCTGCAACAGCATGCCATCGAACAGGTGGTAGCGGCCGAAGAAGCTGCTTTCCTAAAAACGTTGGCCACCGGTTTGCAACGGTTCCACCAACTCCATGCAGCTGCTGTACCCACAGGCGTGATCGATGGGCAACTGGCGTTTGAACTGTATGATACACATGGATTCCCCTTAGACTTGACGCGGCTCATTGCCAAGGAAAAAGGACTTACAATCGATGAAACAGGGTTTCAAGAAGCCCTGCAGCAGCAAAAACTACGTTCTCAAAAAGCGACTGCCGTGGTTCTGGGCGATTGGCAGCTGCTGCAGCCGGGAGAACAAGCGCTTTTTGTAGGATACGATCGGTGCAGCGTTACCACCTCTGTACTTCAGTGGCGTACCGTTTCCAACAAGCAGGGAGAGTATTACCAACTGCTGCTCAAAGAGACACCCTTTTATCCAGAAGGAGGTGGACAACTAGCCGACGTAGGCTGCCTCATAACAGCGGAAGCCTCTATTCCTGTTCTAGATGTCCAAAAAGAACATGGTATCATCCTCCATACGGTACAGCAGCTGCCAGCCGATTGCACACGTACCATAGCAGCGCGCGTAGATGCCACCCAACGGCGCCTGGCGGAATGCAACCACACGGCAACCCATTTGCTTCAGGCTGCTTTGCAGCGCGTATTGGGCCCACATGTGGTGCAAAAGGGCTCTTTGGTAAGCCCTGCCGGCTTGCGGTTCGACTTTACCCATCCTACCAAACCAACAGCAGCCGAGCTCCAGCAAGTGGAAGCATTGGTAAACCAAAAGATCCGGGAAAACATTCCATGCAAAGAGCAACGCAGTGTATCCTTAGAGGCTGCGAAAGCCATGGGGGCCCAAGCACTTTTTGGCGAGAAATATGGTGCTACCGTACGGGTGGTTGCGTTTGATCCTGCTTTTTCCTTAGAACTGTGCGGAGGTACGCACGTATCCGCTACGGGTCATATTGGCTTTTTTAAAATTGTGGGCGAAACAGCCATAGGTACCGGCATTCGTAGAATAGAGGCTGTAACCGCTGCTGGAGCCGAAGCCTTTGTTGCCCAACAAACGGCCGTATGGACGCAGCTGAGCACCCTATTAAAGCAACCAAATGATTTGGTACAGGCCGTAACCCAATTGATAGGCGAAAAGAATCAGCTGCAGAAACAACTTTTGGTCCATCAAGCCAAAGCCACTCAAGATGCTACCGATATATTGCTTTCTAAGATACAACAGCTGCATGATCTGCATCTGCTGGTAGAAGCTGTACGTGTGCCCCATGCTGAGGCGTTGCGGAAGATTGCCTTTCACTACCAAGGACATGCCGAACATATGGTGGTCTTACTGGCTGCGCACTGGGCCGATAAGGTTCAGCTCACTCTTGTCTTATCGGATGGATTCCTTCGCCGTTCCAAGCAAACGGCGCACGAATGGATGCAACAATTTTTGCCCTTGATTTTGGGCAAAGGAGGTGGTCAGACCCATTTTGCTACAGCCGGGGGAACCAATCCAGCCGGCATAGAGGAAGCATTGAGCCTGGCAAAGAAGCTTTTTATCGCACATTATACCCAATCGGAATGAAGACATCTTGTCCGGTCTTCTCGGTCTTCCTAAAAATTGCAATAGACCCAATCGGATGCAAGATGCGGGTGCCAAAACCCAACCCCTACTGCAACATCTGCTTTTGCAAGGAGGAGTGCATAGAAAGCGTGTAGGCAAAAAGGAAGAGGAAATCAACGCTTGATTTTGGTGCGCTTGTATCAAGACACATGCAACAATCTCATTTTATGCGGATTCAATTTTATATTTTCTTTAAATTTTAGTATCTTTACAAGTGTGTTTCTTATTGTCCTTTTTGTTTAGGGATGGGTGGGTGAGTGGCTAAAACCAGCAGTTTGCTAAACTGCCGTATGGGTTATACTATACCGGGGGTTCGAATCCCCCCCCATCCGCACGTATCGATTCGGGGCGTAGCGTAGCTTGGTTATCGCGTCTGCTTTGGGAGCAGAAGGTCGCAGGTTCGAATCCTGCCGCCCCGACCACCTTGAGGATACCGAAGGCCATTCATTCCTAACTTGTTTTGATGTAGGTTCCGTAGCTCAATGGATAGAGCAACTGCCTTCTAAGCAGTAGGTTGAAGGTTCGAGTCCTTCCGGGACCACGCTAAATCTAAGGTAGTTGTGGATCCACAAACCCTCATTTTCTTTTGTCTTAATTTTGTGCAAACCTTCCATCCCTGATTTGGATGGGTTCAGAAAAGCAATACCCGTCCTGTTTGGGACAACATGGGTTTGCTACAACCATTCCAGTCGACGGTAAAAAAATAAAAATAACATGCGAAGCATTCAAGAAGGTTGTTTTAAAGGTAAGAAAGTACTGATACGTGTTGATTTCAACCTGCCTATGACAGAATCAGGGGTTATTACCGACGATCGACGCATTCGAAACAGCTTGCCTACCATTCGAAAAGTGGTGGAAGAAGGGGGGGTGGCTATTTTGCTTGCCCATTTTGGCAGGCCCAAACAAGGCCACGATCCTGCTTTTTCTTTGAAGAAAATATTACCTGTTTTGACTTCCTTGTTGCAACAGCCCATTCATTTTGCGCCTGCGTGCGTAGGGTCGGAAACGGCGCAGTTGGTGGCTACATTAGCACCTGGGTCTGTTTTATTGCTTGAGAATGTCCGTTTCTTTTCAGAAGAAATGACAGATGACCCTGGATTTGCCCAATCGTTGGCCGCCTTGGGCGATGCCTATGTCAACGAAGCCTTCGGAACCATTCATAGAAACCACGTCTCTACTACCTTGTTGCCCACGTATTTTGCGGAACGATTTGCCGGTTACGCATTGCAAGCAGAATGCACGGCCATCGACAAACTGTTTTCAAAGCATGATACAGCTCCCGTAGTAGCTATTATGGGTGGTAATAAGTTGGTCGATAAAGCAAAGTCGATACAGCGTTTGATGGGTTGCGTACAACATGTGTTGGTTGGAGGAGGGTTGGCGTATCCTTTGTACCAGGCACAACAGGCGTTCATGTCGGGTTGTGTGCCCGAATCAGAGACAGCTTTTCTAGGTTCATTTTTTGCTCAAAAAAACCCTCACACGATATTATCGTTGCCTATGGATGTGTCCAGTGCTCCTGCTTTGACGGATGTACCTATACTTCCCTGGGTTTCTTCTTTTTCAGCTATGCCGGTAGACCATTGCGTATTCGATATTGGTCCGAAAACACAGGCGTTCTTTTCAAAATGCATTTTAGGAGCGAGAACCATCTTGTGGACAGGACCCATGGGGGCATTCGAATCCAAGCCATTTGATGCCGGTACCCTTGCAGTCGCTAAGGCAATTGTACACGCTACAGAACAGGGTGCATATAGCATCATAGGAGGGGGGGATACGGCTGCTGCACTGACACAAATGGGGTATGCAGATCGGGTTTCGCACGTTTCTACTGGAGGGGGAGCGTTGCTTGCTTATATTGCCGCCAACCGTATGCTGCGCAGCTTAGAAGTTTTGGAACAGTAAGCGGCACACATGCGTACAAAATTGGTACGCTTTTTTAATCCATCCCTCCCTTCGGGCTTTGCGTAAGATTGCTACATAGGTTGTTTTTTTTCTGTGCTTTGGCTGTTGCTTCTAAAAATACCTACTAATTTATGATTATGAGAAAAATACCAGAGATAAGCTTTTGCCATACGGTATGCTTGTACGGGTACGATGAAACCCTTGCTTTTAGACACCATTCTTCCCAATCACTTTGTTTTCCAGAGGTTGTCACCCGTGTGGAACCGCCTGAATAAGTTTGTATCCGTTTCACCATTTGAACATGAGACAACACATGCCCAATGATGTTCCTCCCCCAAAAGAAGACAAGATGCTCGGTACCTTTGCTGTCGCCATGATAGGCGTCTCTGCTATGTTTACCCTACGGACACTCCCCTGTATGGCTGATACTGGCTATCAATCCATTTTCTTTTTTGGATGGGCGGTATTGTTCTTTTTTATACCTATTTCCTTAGCGTGTTCCGAACTGGGCTCTCAGTTTCCCGCCCAAGGTGGCGTATACATCTGGATCAGCCAAGCCTTTGGGGTCCGCATTGGCTTCCTAGCCTCCTGGTTGGAATGGCTTAACAACACGTTATACCTTACGCTGCTCTTATGTTTCATAGTTGTGATATGCAATCATATATGTGGTCATGTATTCCACACTTCCTTAACCAATTTGGGACAGCTCGTATTGATGTTGCTCTTTTTTTGGGGCGCAACTGTTTTTAATTTTTTTCCGCTGAAATATTCCAGCTTGTTTAGCAGCATGGGAACCATTTTAGGATCCGTCATTCCTGCCGTTGTTTTGATTGGACTAGGG
>JAYTOH010000038.1:0-7262 GCA_043747895.1 Amoebophilaceae bacterium | reverse complement strand
ATGCTTCGCCTTTTCCACTGCTTGGGCATCGGGCTGGATGGCAATGCATGCGAGAACCTTTCCTGGTTGTATACAATCGCCTGGCTGTACAAATAATTTTTCGATCACTCCGGTAATGTGGGCTTCCACTTTAATCTCTTTGCGTGGTGTTAAATTTCCGGAAAAAACTTTTTTAAGCAGAATGGTTCTGCGTTGCACGGATTCTGTTTGAAACGTCTTTTGAGGTGCATGCCGAAAGGCATCAATAGGGATATATCCCTTCGAATAGGCAAAAAAGGCTCCTGCGCAGAGGCAAGAAAGAAGCAAAAGTTTGGTTGTAATGCGCATTTTATTCGTTATTTAAAGCATTTACGGGTGCAATTTGTACGGCTCTTTTCGCTGGAATCATTCCTGCCAAGCAGCCAGAAACCAACAAAGCGCCTAGAGCAAAGCAGGCATCTACCCATTGGAATTCAAAATGAGCGATTTGGTGTCGCTCCAGCACTGGCAAGAGCAATGCATTGATGCCTCGGACAATGCAAAGTCCAGTACCCATTCCGAATATACCAGAAATCATGCTAATAACAATCGATTCGGATAAAATTAATCCGATGATGTGCTGCGCATCAGCACCCAACACTTTTCGAATAGCAAGCTCTTGCGTACGTTCTTTTACTACCACCAACATCATATTACCAATGCCCACAATGCCACTGACCAAAAAACAACCTCCCACAAACCAGATGAATCCCTTAAGCACAGTAAAAAAATTCTGAAACGAACGACTTCTTTTTTCTGTACTATTGATCCAAAGTGTGCATTTGTCTGCTGCGTCAAAACCGAGCTGCTTGGCAAAGTAGGCACGAATGGATGCTTCTGTTTTCACAGCATCGACCCGTGGCCGTAGCGTAGATACAATATGGTCAATAGTGGTGCTGTTTTGCGGAAACAACCGTTTGAACAATGCGCCGGAGATGATGGCTGTTTGATCATCCGATCCACCTATGGATTCAAATACCCCAATCACGGTAAGGAACGTGCCCTCTAGTAAGACGGTTTGACCAACTGCAGCCTCTTTGCCAAAGAGTTCGTATTTGGCTCTGGCGCCCAATAAGCAGACCGGAAGTGCTTCGTTCCAGTCGCGTTGCGCGAGCAACCGTCCTTCTGCTAGGATTAAATTGCCCATGGTTTCGTATCCCATGCGTACGCCTAAAACCCGGCTTTTGTAGGCAGTATCTCCATATACAACCGTATTGACACACGAAAAAATAGGCATGATTTGCTCAAAAACAGGCACACTTTCTGCTAACTGATCTGCTACACGTTCCGTCAGGCAGATAGATCCTCCCGTTGACAAATAACCTGGATGGATCCATAAGTTGTTTTTGCCATAGGCATGAAATTTCTTCATACTTCCTGTGTAATAGGCGGTGCCACCAGCTTGTAGCAGTACCAGAATCAACATGGCCCAGAGAATCCCAAATCCTGTAAAAATGGTACGTGCCTTATGTGTGCATAGGCTATTGAATATTTCTTTTATATATTGGAATCCAATCATATGCTATGCTCTCTACTACGGTATTCTGTTTCCAGTTGCTCTATTTTCAAATGCATTACGCTTGAAGGGAAAAGGAGGTTATTTAGATAAAAATATGAAAAAGTTTGGTGAATAGCATATTACCTGCGATGTTAGACTGAAACCCGAAGCTTTAATAAGCTACTTCCAGCAGCAACCGTTCTTGAAGCAAGGCTATGGCGCTATTTTTTTCAGCCAAAAAAAGCAATTTCTCTTGATCGGTATAGGGCTTTCTGGTTTGCGCTTGCTGGACGAAAGTCGTTTGGACTTGGATATCGGAACGGTTGAACGTTTCACGCAAGGCCGCTACCAGGTCTTCTTTGATGTTTTGAAAAAGTGTTTCTTGCACACGATTGAGCAAAGAAATGGTAAGCAATGGACCTTCAATTTGTATGGACTGATGCAAAAGTTGATAGCCTGCTGTGTTCCCGGTCTCCTTTAACCTTTCACCATAAGTTGCAAGGAACTTGTGCATGCGTTCTTTGGATAAGGGTTCTGGTGCTGGGCATGGATTTAGCACTTTTTTTTTACTGTTGGCTCTACTGGAGGTTCTTTTTTGGATAACGAGGCTCTGATGGCTTCTAACGTAGGCACCGCTGCCGTTACTTGTTTGCCGATGGGTGGAGGGGTACTTGCCAGTTCCTTGGTTTGGGTGGTAGAAATTGTAGCAGTTGCAGACGCTGTAACAACAGCAGGGGAAGATATTGCTGTGGTCCCATGCGTTTGATTTGCATGGGGAAAAACCAATATATTCTTGGTAGCCAAGTCGATCAGAAACAGTTCTACATGGAGCCGTTGGTTTTGACTGGCTTTGTACGTAGCATCACATTGCTGGACACGTGTGAGGCTTTCCAACAAGAAAGGCAAGCTGCATTGAGCAGCATAGGCAGCATAATTTGGGCGGAGGTTGTCCGTTACTTCCAACAAAGGAATGGTTACAGGGTCTTTGCATACCAATATGTTGCGCAAATGTTCACCCAACCCTACTACGAACGCGTGTCCGTTAAAACCTTGTCGTAAAATACCGTCCAATAGCGTAAGGACAGCTGCAACATCCCCTTGTAAAAAGGCATCGGTCGCTTCGAAGTAACAGGCTTGGTCCAATATGTTTAAGTGGTCTCGGGCAAGCGCATAGGTAACGGTATGGCCTATTCCGACAGACGTATGGATTAAATCAAACATCGAAAGTGCATCCCGCATGGCTCCTTCTGCCTTTTGTGCAATGAGTTGCAAGGCAGACAACTCGCATGCAATTGCCTCTTGCATAGCGATTGTTTGTAGTTGATGGACAATGTCTTCTACTTTGATTCGGTTGAAATGAAAAGTTTGACAACGGGATACAATAGTGGGCAATACCTTGTTCCGTTCGGTAGTGGCTAAAATAAACAAGGCATAACTGGGTGGTTCTTCTAATGTTTTCAAAAAAGCATTAAACGCTGCGTTTGATAACATATGTACCTCATCTATGATGTAGACCTTGTATTTACCCAGTTGAGGAGCGTACCGTACTTGCTCGACCAATTCTCGAATATCTTCTACGGAATTGTTGGAAGCAGCGTCCAACTCATAGACGTTCATAGATCTATTCGCTTGAAAGCTAACGCAATATGAACAACTATTACACGGTTCTATGGTTTCTGTCAGCGCCAGACAGTTGATGGCTTTGGCCAAAATACGGGCACAGGTGGTTTTGCCTACCCCACGTGGACCGCAAAAGAGGAACGAATGTGCAAGCTGTTGGTTTGCCAACGCATTTTGTAAGGTAGTAATGATGTGCGCTTGGCTAACGACATCTTTAAAGCTAATAGGACGGTATTTTCGAGCAGAAACAACAAATTGACTCATGATAAAAATTTTACAATTTTACAAAAACTGTTTTTACCCTTTTTAAAATTGAAACCGTGGCACGCTTATGCAGGTTGTATAAAGTTTCTATACTTTATCAGATTCAAGATATGAGATTCCCATCCATACATACGCTAGAGGAATAGACCTCTTGCAGCACGCGCTTATGCTGAGGAATTTGTAGGAGACACGGTGCTCAAATCCTCGCATACAGCTATGCATGCTGCGGTTTTATGCTCCGTGTCTCCTACAAATTCCTCAGCATAAGCGCGTGCTGCAAGAGGTCCAGTACTCAAGTACAGCGTCCCTCTCTATGTAAAGAAAGCCTTAATGCGTTCAAAAAAGCTTGGGTCTTTCTTATTTGGATTTGGGATAAAGTTAGCTGCCTTTTGGAGTGAAAGCAAGAGGTCTTTTTCTTCTTTGGTTGTCGTTTGTGGTGTCCAAATTTGCAGCAAAATCAACTGATCTCCTTTTACACCGTATGCATTTACATCGGGTATTCCTTTGCCTTTTAATTTAAGCACCCTGCCACTTTGGGTCCCTGCTGGAACCTTTACGCGTACTTCACCATATACGGTAGGCACAGTCATCTCACAACCCAGCGTAGCATCTATAAAGCTGATGTGCAACACATACCAAATGTTGATGCCTTCGCGTTTGAATTCTTCTTCTTCTTCTTCATGGATCTGAATAATCAGATTGCCTGGAAAACCACCTCGTATGGGTACGTTTCCTTTTTCTTTTAATGCCATTTCCATACCCGCTTGCATACCTGCAGGCAGTTGAAATGAAATAAGTTCTTCGATGCTTCTGCGCCCTTCTCCTTGGCAATCGATACATGGCTTTTTTGCCTGCTTACCACTCCCAAAGCAATTCGAACAATTGTTCATGGTGACCATGTCTCCCAAGACGGTTCGGGTCACTTTACGCACTTGACCAGAGCCTTGGCAGTGGGAGCAATTTTCTAATTCTGTACCAGGGGCTGTGCCATTTCCATTGCACGTATCACAACGCACATAGCGTTTGATCTTTACTTTTTTTTCACCACCTTGTGCAGCCTCTTTTAGACTGATCTTGATGCGTATGCGCAAATCTTGCCCCACTTTTAAATGCGTCCGTCTATTGCCTCCCCCAAAAAAAGAGCCAAAGGAATAGTTAAACAGATCGTTAAAATCTTCGTAGAAGTGGGTACGATGGCTTCCACCACCTCCATTCCCGTTCTGAAATGCATCCGCTCCAAATTGATCGTACCGTTCCCGTTTTTCAGGATCGCTCAATACCTCATAGGCTTGTGCGGCAGCTTTAAACTTTTCTTCAGCCACTTTATTGCCTGGGTTTTTATCGGGATGGTACTGCATGGCCATCTTTCGGTATGCTTTCTTAATTTCGTTTGCTGTGGCGTTTTTTTCTACCCCTAGAACTGTATAAAAATTCCTTTCCATTATAAACCAATTACAACTTTAGCACACCGTAATACACATCCATTGATCAAATAGCCTTTTTCAATTACGCTACTAATTTTCCCTTGCATCTCTGGAGATTCAACTGGTTTTTGCATAATGGCTTCATGGAAGTCCGCATCAAACGCATGTCCAGCTTCTAGGTCCATTGGTTCTACGCCATATCTCTTCAAGAAGGCAAGCAACTTGTCGTAAATGCATTGAATGCCTACCTGAATGGCTTCTTGCACTGCACCTTGGCTTTGTTGCCAAGCAGCCATGCCCCGTTCAAAATCATCTACAATGGGCAACAACTCCCGGAGTGTTTTTTCGTTTGCATGGGTTGTAAGTGCTATGCGTTCTTTTGTCGTACGTTTTTTAAAGTTATCAAACTCAGCATAGAGCCTTAGGTATTTGTCGCTGGCTTCCAGAAGTTTTGCTTCCATAGCTTGTATTGCTTCCTGCACAGAGGGTTCGACCAGTTCCTCATCGGCTGCTTCTTTGTGGTGGTGTTCGGCGTCTTCCGTGCCCATAGATTCGTGCATACAACATCCCCCACCACAACACATATCCTCCCTATCGACGGCATATGTTCGACCATGGTCTGTTTCATACGGTTTGTTTTGCTCGCTGCAGCAGCCTGTCTGATGCTTTGAGTACTGCTGGCTGCAGCAGCCTCCTTCTGGCTCATTTGTGTTGTATGGTTTCATTTTTTTTGTTCAAATAGAGTTTAAAAATTAAACAGCCGTTGCATGCCCCATGGACCTTACGCTTATTTTATGCAAATTGTTTGCCAATTTTTTTGCAACGACAAATTGGCAGAAATCGCTACACACGCATACAGCAATGGCACAAGCCCCTCGGTACGAAGGAAGCCCTTATCGGACGCCTTGTTCAGGATACTTACCGGGTATGTTTCGGTAAAAGTCTTGTATGGCTTTCGTATCCTTCTCCATATCACCGGTGGGGTAAAACAAAGGTCCCAGCCCCATTTCTTTTTTAGCGTAGTTGATATAGCCTAAAATAATGGGCACATTTGTGGCTTCGGCCACTCTATAGAAGCCTGTTTTCCAACGCTTGGCATAGCTTCTCGTTCCTTCTGGGGCAATCAGTAAAAAAAGTTTGTCTGTGGTACGCAACATATCTGCCATAACAGAGACCATGTGTGGTTTCTTAGCATGCGTTATTGCTGTTGTACGTCTATCAATTGGAATGGCTCCTAGTGCTTTCATAAGGTACGAGAGCGGAAAAAACATAACCTCTTTTTTGATTGCAAATCGGATGGGTATGGTTGGGTAACTAAACCTAAACAACATGCCATATATAAAATCCCAATTGCTTGTATGAGGAGCCAATAGTACCACCGCTTTTTTACATGCCTCGGGAGGGGTAATGTTCTGTATTTTCCACCCCAACCAGCTTGTAATAAAGCAAGCAAATCGTTGGTAACAAGGCTTTTTTGGATTTTTGTATCGAGCAGATAAAAGCAACGGGGGTATCAACATAACCAATGTTGCCACTGCAATCATCCAAGCATACTGTTGCGCAGAAACGCGGATATTCGCAGTTCCTTCTGGCTTAACAAGACCCAGTCCCATAGAGGTTAGGCAACTAAACATGCCCAATACAATCATGCTAAAAAAGACCGGTTTCCCACCAGGTATTCGGTATCCATCGTATTTGTGTGTTGCTTTTTTAAAATGGAGTTTCACACAAGCGCCAAAGACCAAAAAATACATAATCATTAATAACTGCATACACACAATTTCAATAATCCAAAAAAAAGCCTGATTTGCGTTTACAAAAACAAATATAAGCACCATAAAGCTAACCAATATCCCTTGAAGTACAAGCATGCGTTGGGGGGAGCCATATCTGTTGTATTGAATAAGCTTATTTGGAAGAAATCCTTTTTGGCTCGCTATCGTTAAACCCTTTAAGGGGGAAATAACCCATGTATTCAAAACACTGGCCATGCCAATCAGCATCATTATTTCTAGAATACATAGCAGTGGCTTATTGGTTAAAAACCCCATCGCTTGAATACTGCCTTCTACAACATCTAATACATGAGGATCAACCAAGGAAGCAATGGATAGGGTGCAGAGCACAAACAAGGTACACATCACAACGGCGGCCAAAAGCATGGCCCTTGGATAGGTTTGGCGGGGATTTTTGATGTTGGGAATGTAGTAAGAGGTAACTTCTATGCCTGTAAAAACGGATATGGTCAACGGAAGTTTTGCTGCATTGTTTAAGCTAAAATTAGGAAGCAACGTAGTTGGAATGTGCAAATAACTTTGAGACTTGACCAAGGCATAGGCCCCTAGTCCAATCAAAACAACGGCAGGAATGACGGATCCTAAAATGGTTCCCATGCTGCTAAACAAGCTGGAATATTTCAGCGGAAAAAAATTAAAAAC
>JAYTOH010000037.1:0-11332 GCA_043747895.1 Amoebophilaceae bacterium | reverse complement strand
AGCTGCTTGCGGCTGTGATGCATGCCTGTGCTCCACCTGTAAATGGTCCATCGGAAGCCGACCGCAAACCAGGCAGCAACCAAGATCAAGCGGTGGATGTAGCCTTATCCCATCCCTCTTCAGCAACGGAGCCAGCAGCGTCTGAAACAACCAGCAGTTAGGAAGGCATGCTACAAGAGGGCACATCACTCCGTTCCCTTAAACAGGTTGTATGTCCCCCTATTGCTTGGGACAGTGGGTGGTAATTTGCCCGTTGATCCGCTGCTCAAATCCCCACATTACCTCTATGTATGCTGCGGTTTTGTGCTCCGTGTCTCCTACAAATTCCTTAGCCTAAGCGCGTACTGCAAGAGGTCTACTGTAAAAATGCTGGTGGTGAATCATAGTCCTTATTCGCATAGAAATCATTATATGTATTATGAAAATCAGTCAGAAAACCATACAATCCATTCAAGCTGCGGTACACATTGAGGAAGTCATTGCTGATTTTATCCCCCTGAAAAAAAAAGGCCAAAATTACTGGGCATGTTGCCCTTTTCACCACGAAAAAACGGCTTCTTTTTCCATTTCACCCGCAAAGGGCTTTTACAAATGCTTTGGATGCGATGCAGCTGGAGATGCCATTGCTTTTATCCAGCAAATAGAAGGAAGCACTTTCGTAGAAGCGGTTACACACCTTGCGCACAAATATGGCATACCCATAGAAGCCGAATCTGATCTTGAAACATACTACGACGATCAAGCACAAAAAGCCAAAGAAAGCCTTTATATTGTGCTTAATATGGCAAAAGATTATTATGCCAACTTGCTGTGGACGCATCCAGAGGCAGCAAAACGTGTATTGCCTTATCTAGCACAGCGCTCCATTGCCAAGGAAACAGCCCAGCGGTTTGAGCTGGGCTATAGCATAGACAAATGGGATGGATTTTATGCCTTTGCACATGCACAAGGCTTGCGGACAGAATTGCTTGTTTCAGCTGGACTGGTTATTCAAAAAGAAGAAAAAACATACGACCGCTTTCGAGGCAGGCTAATGTTTCCCATTCACAACAGCGCTGGACAAGTGGTGGCCTTTGGGGCGCGTCGTTTGTCGGACATGGACTCCAATAGTCCCAAATATGTCAACTCACCCGAAACGCCTATTTACCACAAAGGAGCATTGCTGTATGGTCTCTCTTTTGCCAAAAACGCCATCAAACAACAACACAGCTGTTACTTGGTAGAGGGGTATACCGATGTGCTGGCCTTTCATAAGGCAGGCTTAGAGCATGTAGTGGCATCTGCAGGGACGTCCCTTACCGAGGCACAAATGCAAATATTGCGTCGATTTTCCAACAGCGTTACCCTGGTATTCGATGGGGATCAGGCAGGTATTCAAGCTGCGTTGCGAGGCATTGACAAACTATTGGCACAAGGGTTTCAGGTAAAGGTAGTGGTGTTGCCTCCTGCTGAAGATCCCGATAGCTACGTCCGTAAAGTAGGCACACACGCATTTGTCCATTACCTACAAAACACCGCCCAAGACTTTATTGCCTTTAAAGCGAAATTTTTATGGAACCAGTCTGTAGCACAAAATCCGGCAGAACATGCCAAAACCATACGGTCCATAGTGGAAAGCATTGTGGCGATTCCGGACGAACTAGAACAACGGCTCTTCCTTAAGAAATGCAGTACGCTTTTTTCATTGGAAGAAGATATACTGGAAGCTACCTACCAAATCCTACGGCAACAAAGTCAAGCCTTACAGCTACAAACAGGCAAAAAAAGGCACAAGACTCCCGTTCCGGTTGCCCACCCACAAAGTCTTTACACAGCATCCAAAAATATACCTTTTAAGGACAGAATCACCTCTAGTATTGAAGCATACGAACGCGAAATTATGCGCATCCTATTGCTGTATGGAACTACCTGCCTCTCGGAAAACCAACAGCTATACGAATACATTTTGTTGGAGTTGGGCGATGTCTCTTTTCGATCGGACGATTGCAAACAACTGTTTGCATATTTTCGAGAGATGCTGCAGAAAGGTACCGTGGTAGACGTAACAGGTTGCATCGAGAGTGGGGATGCAGCCATACAAAAAATGGCCATTCATGTAACAGCCTCGCCACATGAAATTAGTGCAGCTTGGCATAAAAAATATGGCATCTACGTAACAACAGAAACACAACAGCTGCACCAGATGAGTTTGGAAACAATATTGAGATTGAAAATCAGATTGGTGCAAGAACTTATCGAGCAAAACCGCACAGCACTGCAACAAGCCCCCTCCGAAGAAGAGGAAGCCAACCTATTACAGGTCCACCAACTGCTGAAACAAACTGAAAGCAGCATGGCCAAGCAGTTGGGCATCGTCGTAATACGGTGAGCAACAAAAACATGCTACCGATGCCATGCATGCTTGTCTATGCAAAACAGCATACGGGTTGATACCGTGCACTGGTTTCAAACCATAAGCCAGTTTTTTGCATGGTTCCACTGGCAACCGTAGGCATACGCAACGTACTACCCCCAAACGATACTTGCACAACAGCCCGCATCCTTTTATATTAATAGGAGCGGGGCAGTTACGCACTACTGCTCCGCAATGCATGCGTTATGCGTTACGATCCAATAAAATATTATTTTTTATGCTTAAAAACAAAACAATCCTATCCATTTCCATTTTTTTATGCCCTTGGATGGCTGTTCATCCAGCAGGAGCCCATCCTTTTAGCGCATCAGATCCATCCCTTTCCAAACAGGTCAGCTTTGCAAAGTCGATCCCTATTCCAAAACAGGTGTCGGACCTCCCCCTGCATACAGCTGCTGCGCAAGGAGAGGTCACCCGTATACGTGCTTTGATTGCCACTGGAAAAAGTGTGCACGTAGTGGACAAGCATCAATTGAGTGCACTCCATATTGCTGCTGCCAAGGGGTATTTGCTTTGTGTTCAAGAACTGCTTAACGTAGGTGCCCATGCAAACATCCAAGACCATCTAGGCAGGACCCCTTTGTATTTTGCCGCCCAAAATGGACACGCAGCCGTTATGCATGAGTTGTGTTCGGTAGGTGCCACTGTTTGCACAGCAGATTACCAGGGACGTACGCCGCTTCATGTCGCCTCAGAGGCAGGAAACGCAGCTTGCGTACAGTATTTAATCCGCAAAAGAGCAGATGTGCATGCATTGGATGCAACCCATGTTACCCCCCTGCATTGCGCTGCTTTATCTGGTTCACTTGCATCCGTGCAAGCATTGCTACAAGGAGGTGCCAATACACAAGTGGTTACGAAATATAAAGTAACGCCCTTACATGCTGCTGCACAGGGAGGTAATGTAGCATGCGTACAGCTGTTTCTAAGCAACAACGCAAACATCCATGCACTGACCACACATGGCATCTCACCACTCTACCTGGCAGTCCGATATGGACACTGTGCTGTAGCAAAAGAACTTGTGACGCACAAAGCAGACATACAAGCCGTTGATGGCTTACATACCCCTTTGCATGCTGCAGCGTTCGGGAACCATATGGATTGTTTGAAACTGTTGTTGCAAATGGGGGCAAACCCACATGCGCGCAACAAAGTACAAAATACCCCTTTGCATGTAGCAGCCCGATACGGAAACAGGTCTTGCCTTGAAATCTTACTCAAAGCAAGCAAGGGCAACATACAACCCTTGGGAGCAAAGCAACGAACCCCCTTGCATTGGGCAGCATATGCAGGTAATCGTGCTGGTGTCGAAGCACTTATTCAAGCAGGTGCCGCTATAAATGTACCCGATGCACACCTCAAGATCCCCCTCCATTTAAGTGCCTTTTATGGTCGGGATGAATGTCTAAACTTGTTAATCAAAGCAGGTGCAAGTTTGCATAAAAAAACCGAAGAAGCATGTACCCCCTTGCATATGGCAGCCAAAGGAGGACACATGCATTGCCTGCAAGCATTGTTGGCAGCTGGTGCTGAAATTGCAGCAGTCGACCGATTCCAGAATCCCCCCCTCCATCTTTCCATTGCCAAGCAACACACCGCATGTGCGCTGACCCTATTGGAAGCAGGTGCGCCTGTACAAGTAGCCAACCAATGGGGCGTAACATCCCTTCATTTAGCGGCTAAAACAGGAAATCTATCTTGTCTGCAAAAATTAATTGAACTAAAAGCCAAGGTCAATGCGGTTACAAAGTCAGACAGCAGTGCCGTCCACATGACTGCCAAAAGAGGCTATGTAGATTGTTTGAAAGCCTTGATAGAAGCAGGTGGCAAAGTGCGCACGCAAAACCAAGCCAAAGAAACCCCACTCTACCTTGCAGCTGCCCACGGCCATCTGGGATGCGTCGAAGCGTTGATCGAAGCAGATCAAAAAGAAAACAGCTTTGCCAAAAAAGCGAAAAACCAAGTAGGAGATCATCCAGTTGCAAGTAAAGCACTCAAAAACAAGCTGAAATTAAATACCCAGAATCAGTTTCACGAAACGCCGTTGCATGCAGCCGTACGCAACGGACATGCCGACTGTGTGCAAGTCTTGATACGCTATGGTGCACAGGTGCATACCAGACGCAAGACAGGCGAAACTCCTTTGCATACTGCTGCACAGAATGGAAATGAAATCTGCGTACGGGCTCTTTTAACGGCAAAGGCACCGATAGATGCAGTGGACCACCAACAGAACACCCCCTTGCATTTGGCTGCACAAAATGGCCACATTAAAAATGTAAGGGAATTGGTACGCGCAGGTGCTTCTTTAAAAATGACCAACCGATTCAATAAAACTGCTGCTTATCTGGCTTTGCAAAATGGCCACAAAAAATGTTACGAAGATCTAGAGCGTTTTGCTCAAAACAAACAGATCGAAGGGGCATAAAAACACAAAAAGGAGCGGTGCAAGGGCCTGGGTCTTGAAAAAAAGAAATGGAGAACCCATCAAGGGAAAAGCATGGTAGCATAGCAAGTTGCATTTGCAACGGTCTCAAACGGTTTGTAAATTAGGGTTGTCTAAAACGGACAACGTTTTACATGCCCTGTGCCACAACCCCATGGTTGTTACAACTAAGGTACCTGTCCTGTGTAAGTGCCTTATTAAACAAGACTTTTTTCCAAACATGAGTAAAATTCGTCTGCTGTCTGACTTATTGATCAACCAAATAGCTGCTGGAGAGGTTGTACAGCGTCCAGCTTCTGTAGTCAAAGAATTGGTAGACAATGCCATTGATGCGCAAAGCACGGTTGTTCAAGTGCTTATAAAAGATGCCGGCAAACAACTGATTCAGGTAATTGATAACGGTATGGGTATGGATGAAATCGATGCGCGTATGTGCTTCGAGAAGCATGCTACTTCTAAGATTGCTGCTGCCGATGATTTGTTCCATATTCATACTATGGGTTTCCGAGGAGAAGCCATGGCTTCTATTGCTGCAGTATCTCAATTGGAAATGGAAACTTGCCTACACGATACAGCGGTTGGTACACGCATTGTAGTGGAAGGATCTGTGGTACAAAAACAAGAACCCATTGCTGCCGCAGCTGGAACCAACATACGAGTCAGGAACCTATTTTACAATGTGCCTGCTAGGAGAAACTTTTTAAAATCCAATCCAGTAGAATTTAAACACATTCTAGAAGAGGTTCAACATGCGGCATTGGCCCAGCCAGATATTGGGTTTTCCCTCTACCACAACGATACAGAAGTGTACCGGTTAACGCCAGAGAAAGTCAGTCACCGCATCGTACACTTGTTTGGCGAAGGGTATAAAAAACAACTGATCCCGTGTGAAGAAACTACGGATAAGCTAACCATAAAAGGCTATATCGGGAAGCCAGAGCAGGCCAAGAAAACAAGAGGTGAACAATATTTATTTGTCAACCAACGTTTCATAAAAAGCCCTTTTCTCAACCACGCCATTCGAACTGCTTACCAAAGACTTTTACCTGCCGAAAGCTTTCCTTTTTATGTCCTTTACTTGACCATGGATCCAAGCTCCATCGACATCAACGTACACCCTACGAAAACGGAGATTAAGTTTCTGGACGAAAAAATGCTTTACGCCATCGTTCAAGCCGTAATCAAAAAAAGTTTGGCTACCCACCACGTAGACGATTCGTTGGATTTTGAGCACAATGTCAATTTTTTGCCTTTGAAATTTACCACGCCAGCGACCCTGCTACCCACTGCTGGATTGAGTCAACGGGAACGCAACTATGCACAATTCAAAGCGCATGCAACAGAAACAGAAACAACGCCTGACCAGTGGCACAACCTGTTTGCCGATCTGCCAACAACCCATACGGTTGCTTCTGAAAAGTGCCCCGAACCTTTTAAGCACGAAGTAGGGGCCACCCAAGCCATTCAATTGTATGCCTGTTACCTTGTAACGCAGTTGCAGTCAGGCGTCCTTCTGATTGACCAACAAGCTGCCCACGAACGGGTGCTGTATGACTCTTTTTTAAATCACTTTCAAAATAAAAGTAGTTCTTCACAGCAATTGCTTCTGCCAGAGCAGCTGGAGCTAAACCCAGCCAATTACCAAATATTGATGGAGCATGAATCCATATTGCGCACCTTAGGATTTGTGATCGATCCCTTTGGTCGCTCTACAGTGATCATACACGGCTATCCAACGGAACTGAGTCGGCATGCGCCTAAAATGATATTGGAGGGATTTATCGAACAATTTAAGTGGAACAACCAACCCACAGCGGCTACAGGTGCAGAGCGGGTGATACGGACATTGGCCAAAAGGGGCAGCATTCCCCATGGCAAAAAACTAACGGCTGTAGAAATCGATTCCTTGCTTGCGCAATTGTTTGCCTCCAGCAATACGCTATATGGACCAGATGGAAGAAAGATTTGTGTTGTGCTCAGCCAAGAGCAGTTGGCAACATGCCTCAAATAAAGTTATGCACGCTTAAACCAATGTGTCATGCGTTACCAACCCATTGATCCAAACCTATTTATCGCGCATCGAAAGCGGTTGGCCAAATACCTTCGTCCAAACAGCTTAGCGGTGTGGCATGCCAACGATGTGTTGCCAACCAATACAGATGGCGTCATGCCCTTTGTGCAAAACAGCGACCTGTTCTACCTTTCCGGAATCGATCAAGAAGAAACCATCTTGGTGCTCTATCCCGATGCCGTCCAAGAAGCATGGAAAGAGATGCTGTTTGTACGTCAAACCAACGAAACCATAGCCATTTGGGAAGGACAAAAGCACACCAAAGACACAGCGGCATCCCTTAGTGGCATCTCTACCGTCTATTGGACCAACCAATTTGAATCCATGTTGCATACCCTTATGGGGTTGGTAGACCATGTGTATTTAAACACAAACGAACACCCACGGGCTGCCTGTCTCGTAGAAAGTCGAGACAGGCGGTTTATTGATTGGGCTCAGGCACGTTATCCATTGCATCGGTACGAACGCATTGCGCCCATTATGCAACAACTTAGAGGCATCAAAGAAGAAGCAGAAATTTCCCTCTTGCAGCATGCTTGTGCTATTACTGAGGCTGGGTTTCGGTCCATTTTGCCGATTGTGCGTCCGGGTAGGTGGGAATATGAGATCGAAGCACAACTTGCCTATGAATTTCTACGAAGGGGTTCGCGTGGATTTGCCTATGCGCCCATCGTTGCCAGTGGAGCGGATAGTTGCGTTTTGCATTACACCCAAAACGATAAACCTTGCCCTTCTGAGGGATTGTTGCTGTTGGATGTGGGTGCAGAATATGCAAACTATTCCTCTGACTTAACGCGTGTTGTGCCCATTCAAGGTAGGTTTACCCCGCGGCAGCGACAGGTATATCAAGCCGTATTGCGCATCTTACAAACCGCACAGGGGGTATTGTCGCCCGGTTTGTCGTTTGCAGCATACCACCAAGTTGTAGCAGAAACGGTAGAGCAAGAACTAATAGGCCTCAAACTCCTAGACGCCATCGATATCAAAAACCAACCCAAAACAATGCCGGCATACAAAAAATATTTTATGCATGGTATTTCGCATCATTTGGGATTGAGTACGCACGATCTGGGGGATACCTATGGAAAAATCTTACCCAATATGGTGCTGACCGTAGAGCCAGGGATTTACATTCCGCAAGAAGGCATAGGCATTCGATTGGAAAACAATGTGGTTGTTCGGCACAACGGTGTACAAAACTTGATGGAAAACATTCCCATTGAGGCAGAAGCAATCGAGGAGTTGATGCATCGTTAGCTGGCCGCATTTTTGCTCAAGGAACGGCGTTTTATGCCAATGTCGTATGTGCTGTACCTACTGCAGCATATAGGTTAGTCGCTCACACAGCTTCTCTTGTATATAGGTGCGGACGTCGACGGTTTCAACAGTACAGATGATTTCTTTTCCAAATGCTTCCAACAGCAATTGCTTGGCTTGTATGGGATTAATTCCTCTGGTTTGTAAGTAAAAAATATGTTCTGGGTCCAGTTGGCCGGCAGTAGCGCCGTGGGAACATTTTACTGCATCGGCGTAAATTTCTAATTGTGGTTTTGCGTAATGGTGGGCTTCTTCAGACAATAGGAGGGCCTGGTTGGTTTGGTAGGCATTGGTTTGTTGTGCCACTGGAGAGACGTATGTTTTTCCACAAAAAACGCCGGTCGCTTGTTTGCCCACCATGCCTTTGTAGTGTTGGGTGCTGCAACTTGCGGGAAAGTGGTGGCGTACGCAAACCTGATGGTCTACTTTTTCGTTTGTATCTGGAGCATATAGCCCATATAGATTGGTGGCAGTGTATTGCCCTTGTAGGTGCACCGTTGCGTTGAGGCGCAACAGTCTAGGACCAAATGAAAAGGCATGGTGTACAAATGTGCTGCTTGCTTGTTGGTTGCAATGCAATTGGTATAGGTGGGAGCAGGGGGTGGTTTGGGTGTGGAGGGTATGGTAGGTTAGCTTGGCGGCTTCTGCTAGGGTGATGTGCACCAATGGGTGTGCCACACTTGCGCCTGATCCTGTCCAGTGTTCGACAATGGTCGCTTGACTTGCATGTCCTATGGTTGCAATCAACTGTGGTGCTACATAAGCGTTGCCCTCAGTAAGTAGGTGTTGTATGACGATTGTGCCATCTATGCGTGTGTGGGCAGGGATGTCCAACAGGTAGGTTTCTTGGGCCAATAGGATATGTAAGGTGGCCAAGAAGTCTTCGCTTTGGGTCAGGTCGGGTAGGTAGCGTTGGATGGTTTCAGCTTGTTTGGCTGGGGACAGCTCGTTCAACCGACGCAGTTGGATTTTGGGGTGCGTAGGGCCAACGGCAGCCTGCGTGGGGGCCCAGATGCCGTTTATAAACGTTATGGTATGTGCCGTATGGTTGTACGGCAAATGGGGTGGTGTGGGGGCCTTGGCTACAGCTGCTTGTGCCGGATAGGGTTGCCTTGTGCATGCGTCTAAAAGTTCTTGCAGCGGTACGTAGCTGTACGCCTCGTTTTGCTTTTTTCTGAAAGCAGAGTTTTGGAGGGCATGGTAGGCAGAACGTCTTTCGGTATGGAAAGGGGTATCGGGAGACAGTTCCTGGACAACTTTTGTCAGCCATGTGTCAAAGGAGGACTTCATAGGCATTGTTTGTTTTCGGAAGCCCATGCATATCCCTCTTGTTCCAAGGTTTTGGCCAGTAGGCTGGTACCAGATCGGATGATTTGTCCTTCGTACAAAACATGCACAAAGTCTGGCACAACGTAGTCTAATAGGCGTTGGTAATGGGTAATCAATACAAGGGTATTTTGGCTGTTTCGGAATTGGTTGATGCCTTGTGAAATCGTTTTTAGGGCATCAATGTCGAGTCCCGAATCGGTTTCATCCAGAATGGCCAACGTAGGGTTGAGCAGCAGCATTTGCAGCATTTCGTTGCGTTTTTTTTCTCCTCCAGAAAATCCTTGGTTCAACGAACGTTGCGCAAAAGTGGGATCCATGTGCAACAGGGCCATCTTTGCTTTGAGGAGTGCTAAGAAATCTACTGCGGTTACAAGCGATTGCTCGTTCTGCTTCCTTATTTGATTCAAAGCTGTTTTCAAAAAGTTTGCGGTGGTTACACCTGGTATTTCAATGGGATACTGAAATGCCAAGAAAAGCCCACGTGCTGCACGCGCTTCTGGTGCCAGGGCCAGAAGGTCTTGGCCGTGAAAGGAAACGTGTCCTGATGTAACGGTATACGCTTCTCTTCCAGCTAGAATAGCTGCTAAGGTGCTTTTCCCTGCACCGTTTGGGCCCATAATTGCATGTACTTCTCCAGCGTTTACGTGAAGGTGTAGCCCGTTGAGCACTTTTTTGTCTCCTATGGTTGCGTGTAAATTGTGTATGTCGAGCATTTGGGGTCTTTTATACGGTCATAACGTCTGCTTCTTTCAGCGCTAGGAGTTCGTTGATTTTATGTATGTATGCATCGGTACGTTCTTGCAATTTTTTTTCTGCTCGCTTGATTTCCTCTTCTGATGTACCTGATTTTTGAGCCAATTTTAGGCTATCCTTATAATCGCGCCGTACGTTACGGATGATGATTTTGTATTTTTCTGCTTCGTTTTTGATCAATTTAACTAAATTTTTGCGTCTTTCCTCCGAGGGAGGAGGTAAGGTTGCCACCACTACCCGGCCATCGTTTTTGGTAGAAAACCCAAGTTGACGTTCTGCAATGGCTTTTTCTATATGGGGAATCAGTTGCTGTTCCCACGGTTGAATGGTTAAGGTTCGTGCATCGGTTGTGTTAATGGCAGCCAGTTGATGCAATGGGGTAGGGGTTCCGTAGTGGGTTACTGCCACCTGTTGCAGCATAGCAGGCACAGCTCTTCCTGCTTGTATTTTAGCGAATGCGTCTTGCGTTTGGCTGTATACTTTGGCCATTGCGTGTTCAGCTTCTTCCAGCAATTGTTGGTTGTTTTCCATATGGTAAAAAGGTATTTATACCCACTAATGTGTTTCGTTTGTTGGGACTTCTTCGTCTTCTTCAGTTTCTTCTGCTTCGTTTGTTGCGTTGTCTGATTCCGTTTCCATTTCTGGTTCGTTTTGCCGCAAGTCTATGACTTCTAATCCTTTGTATGCGGCTGGATCAAAGGTGAAGCAGTTGTCTGGCAACGGAAGGTTTGCTGCAAAGTTACACAGTGTACAAATATACCGTGTTTCTTCGGTTTGTACCATCTCCCATCCATGAATTTGTGCTGTAGCACGATCGATCTCAATGGTAATGTATTGAAAAATGGGATCTTCTTGTTTGGGAATGAGTTGTATTACGTCTCGTATGCTTTTTTTTCGCTTATTTTTTAGTATCCGTTCTTTAAGGTAATGGGGTTCGTACCCTTGCTGATAAAGGTTGTACAGTTCTGCAAAATTAAATGCACAATCGGTGGTAGCGTAG
>JAYTOH010000036.1:0-34209 GCA_043747895.1 Amoebophilaceae bacterium | reverse complement strand
CCAATCCCTGAAAAACAAGACACGATCAAGTTTCCTTCCACTGCAACATTTGAAGCATGGACCGCGACCTAATGCAAAGAGTTAGATTACCCAAGCAACGGTGGACCTTTCACATGCGATTGATTTTCAAAGACCTCTTTACAAAGTTGCCACACTGAAACGTTTCTGTATAAATAAATTGGAACAACCTTGTGCTTGTAGTTTAAGAATCTTTTATCCTTGGCAAGGAAACTGCCTGTATAAATGGATCGAATGTGTAACTTAACTGCTTCAAATATGTTCAATTGAGGTACAGCGCAGTCCTTGCAACAGCAGGTGGCAGGGTTGGTTTGGACCACAAATGAACTTTGCGTATCTTTAAGCCTTGTCAATAACCAAACAGCCTTATTCCTCCTGCCTTTCCCTCCGTCAGGAAAGGCCAAGCAAATAGCAAACGCATTTTTAAACTCCAAAAAACATCAAATACATATGGAAATATCCGTTGCAACCATTTACTTCTACCTGTTTGTAGGAGTTGCTTTTTTGCTCTTTATGTATTTTTTTCCAATAGGTTTGTGGATCACGGCCCGTTTTTCGGGTGTTCGAGTCGGTCTGCTTGAATTGGTGTTCATGCGCATCCGTCAAGTACCTCCAAGCGTTGTCATAGATGCCCTAATCGTAGCCACCAAAGCGGGGCTTACGCTTACTACTACCGAGATCGAAACCCATTATTTGGCTGGAGGAAACGTTCCTTCTGTAATCAAAGCATTGATCTCTGCCGATAAGGCAAACATTCTTCTTTCTTTTAAGCAAGCCACGGCCATCGACTTGGCCGGCAGAGACGTATTTGAAGCAGTACAAATTTCGGTCAACCCCAAAGTCATTAATACCCCTTCGGTATCTGCTGTGGCCATGGATGGCATTCAACTCATTGCACAGGCACGGGTCACCGTTTCGAGCCAACATTCAGCAGTTGGTCGGAGGTGCGGGTGAAGAAACCATTTTGGCTCGGGTGGGAGAGGGAATTGTGACTTCGATTGGTTCATCGACAAGCCACAAAGAAGTATTGGCCAATCCAGACCGCATTTCGCAAGCAGAAGAAAAACGGGCCATGGCCGTAGCCTTGGAACAAACCATGAAAGCCAAGTCCGAAGAAGCCCGATCCCAGGTGATTTTGGCTGAAGCCGAAGTGCCCAAAGCATTGGCACTGGCCTTAAAAAACGGCAACCTAGGCTTGATGGACTACTATCGGATGCAAAACCTAAAAGCAGATACCCAAATGCGCGCAAGCGTAGCCATAGAGCACCACCATACATCGGAAACGTAACCCGAAGAACGCATACATGCAAACAAACGCCTCCAAGGAACCTGGGAATTGCTGGAAAAATTTTGTAAATTCGTCTATCCTATAGGCCTGAAGGTTCGGGTTTGAAGATCTAAAATAAATCATTGATTCTGAATTTTATTTTGTTCTTTTACAAGCACTAAAATCACGCAACTTTATTCCTATAGCGTATAGCCAAAATTTCCTAAGAATAAGATTCCGATTCCAAGCTTGTAGAAATGAAAAACATACGCATGACATCTAAAAATTATTTGCTTACCTACCTACCCGTTGCCGCTGTAGGATCATTCATTTTATGGGGGTGCCATCCATCGTCGCCCAATGTACCCGAGAGAGCACCCAAACCCGTTGTGCCTATACACGGCCCATTGACCGACAGGGATACCCATATGGAGATAAAGCCGATGTCCATACAGGACAAACAGGCGCAAAAGCCTTCAACTCAAGGGGTTTCCCCTGCACACGTTGCACCTTCCCAAAGCGGCTCTAGCGGCAGCAACTCTCCCCAGCCACCAAAAAATTTGGTCGTCACAAAAAAAACAGATCCAAATGCCCCAGCTGGTCTTCCAAACTTGGGCAATACGTGCTTTATGAATGCTTCGCTGCAGGTCGTTGCGGCGCTGTATGCAGATAAGAAAGTGCACTTCTCTTCTGAGTTGAAAAATGCGATTGAGGCAATAAATGGTCAATACCAGGCTGTAAATCGAGAACTTGTGCAAGCATTTCGGGATAGTTTATGGGGCAAGGGAAACTTAGGCCAACTAGCAAATAGTGGGAACCAAGAATGTGCAGCAGATTTTTTGATGCGGTTGGATGGTACATATCCTTTTTTGGAAAGGTGGGAAACCAAATCACAATCCTATAATTCCGATGACGTATGCCCAACTTGGCTCTTTGATGTATCTACCCCTTCACCAACCTTAGATTCGTTGCCTTGCATTGCATTGAATAAAATCCATGAATTCTTAAAGACGTCTACGGTAACGTCTAAAGTGACTGATACACAAAGGTCCATTGTTAGTTATGCAAGCAACAAAAGCAAAACGCTAGCCATTTGGTTACTTCGTTTCAAACAAGAATTGAATCAAATTGCCCAAAAGATCGACTCAGTAGTAGATATACCTAAAACAATGGCAATACCAGATTCTATTAGTAATACTATCAAAAAAAATACATTCGCCTTAAGTGGCTTAATTGTTCATACTGGAGGCATACAATCGGGCCACTACTACGCTTACGTTAAGAGGGGAGGGGCATGGTATTGGGCGAATGACGACTATGTTAAAAAAGTTAACGAATCAGAAGCCATGAACGCAGCTAAAACGGCTTATCTATTGTTCTATACGAGAACTGTTGTGTAAGTTCCGCAGCTTTACTTTCGACCCTGCAGGCATGGCAAAATCATGCTTACTGCCTGGATAGCTTTTAGATAGAGATACAATGGGGCCCTGGCTATCGATGCAAAGTTCTGTTTTAAGGGAGTGTTGCTTCTTTTTACCAGAATAATCTAAATCAAACGGACCTGTACCAGAGAAGACGTTGACCGGGAATTTGAAGCAGTTCAGGCGGCACAGCAATGCGTCATGCAAGCAGGGCGTTTTGTACGCGATGCAAACGGGTAGTACGCGTGCTCTTGGATAACCTGTGATAAGTCGTGTTGTTTTTTTGTAAAAACACATGGCGGTATTTTTTAAATTCCCTTTTTTAAAGGCGCGGTCTGCAGCACACAAGAGAAGAGGAGAACACACCTTGATTGCGTTGGTTTTTTCTGCGTACATTTGCATTAAGACATTCCAGTTATACGCATATGCAATGCGTATAACGTACACAGAACTTAAAAGGTTTCTGTTTTAGCCTGATAAAACAAAATATATGTTGCCTTCGTTCCAACTCATCTTGATGAATGCCATGCGTTTGGTTGCAATCTGCATCTTGTTTTTAGGAATAGGAATTTCAGCATCGGTTTCAACTGAACTCGATACCATGCAGTATACCGCCGATCAATTAGAAGGGGAGACCACAAAAGGGAAAAGCTATAAAAAATTAAAAGGCAATGTAGTCTTTCGGTTTCAGCCCAGCGGTCTACTTTTACAAGCAGACGAGGCCTATAAGTACGACGATCAAAACGTCGTAGAAGCACGAGGAAACGTTACCATAGTGGATCAAAAAGGAAACAGCCTCAAAGCAGGTGCGCTGACCTATTACCCAGAAAAAAAGCTGGCTGTTATGACGCAAAACGTTGTTTGCCAATCGGAGAAAGCTACATTGTACACCTCCGCATTGCATTATGATCTCGCTAAAAACAGGGGCGCGTTTTCTCAAGGAGGAAAACTGGTACAAGAAGAAATGGTCCTAACCAGTCGATCCGGTGTGTACAATACCGCCCAACAAACGGTTGCTTTTTCCAAGGACGTAGTGCTCCTAGATCCTAGCTACACCTTGCAGTGTGAGGCTTTGCATTACAATATAAAAACGGGAAAGGCTACTTTTCAAGGATTTACCAAAATCAGCCATGCAGATGGCACCATACATACCCAAACAGGAGGCAGTTACCTGCAACTTGAAAAACACCTTATCTTTAATCAGGGAACGTTTGCAACAAAGGAGTTAACCCTTTCTGCGGACCAATTGGAACTCTTTGACGGCCAAAATTGTAAGGCAACGGGTCATGTATCACTAGATGCAAAACAATATGATGTGCGCATCGTTGGAGAGGCAGCAACCTATGCCAGAAATCCGCAAAAGGTGGAAATTTTTGGAAATCCTTTGTTGACCAAGGAATTACATGGTGACCAACTGTATCTGAGGGCAGAGTACTTTATGGCGCTAGAAAAACCACAAAAAGAAGGCCCTCCTATACAAGAAATTCATGCGATACGCAACGTTCGGTTGTATGAAGCAAGCTTGCAAGGCATAGCCAATGGGGCAATATATGATTCTACACACAACACCATTGAACTACAAGATACCCCCATTGTTTGGTGTGGGGGATATCAGATTACAGGAGAAGACGTACGCTTAGTGATACAAGAAAAAGAAACCATTAAAATGGTTGTGGATAAAAACCTATTTATGGCCTCGGCTGATCCAGTAGGGAATTACAATCAGGTAAAGGGCGATAAGATGGTTGCAAAATTCAAAGAAGGGGTGCTCGAAAAAATGTGCATAGAAGGCCATGGAGAAAGCCTTTATTTTGTACTAGACGAACAGAAAGAATTGGTGGGCATGAACCATATCAAATGCACCAGCATGGAAATGGACATGGTCAACAATCAATTGGAACAAATGAAGTTTAAACCAAAGCCTCTGGGCATGTTTTACCCTGCTGAGAAGCTAACGTTGGAACAAATGAAATTAGAGTATTTTGTTTGGCATGGCGAAAAGTGGCCTACGAAAGAAAATATGGTAAATAATACATGTCTAGCAGAGGAACAGCAATCAGGTTCAAAGTCAGACCGTGTGCCGTGAAGTATTTGAAAGTTAAAGGATATGTTTTAAATTTGTGACCTATGTATAGCGTTAAATTTCGATATGGTTTGCTGGGGGTATTGTTTGCTCTAGCGGCTGAACCTGCTTCGTTGGCCGCGGCAGCGGCTGAAAGCACCACATCCTTGCTTCTGCATAAGAAAGAACATGTGATGCAATTGTATGCTCAGAAACGGTATGCCAAGGCCAATGCGTTGATAGAAACTATTTTGCCTTCTATCAAAGACAAAATAGAGCGCTCGGAACTTCATTTTTACCGTGCCTATTGTAGCTATTATGAAAAGAATTATGTGGTGGCGTCCAATCAATTTGGATTGTTTGTCAAACAATATCCTTTTGATGCGCGGATAGAAGAAGCCCTCTTTATGCAGGGATATGCCTTGGCACATGTTCGAGTAGATACATACCTAGACCAGGATACTACCTACAATGCCATGCATCGCTTGGAACGGTATTTGGCTAAGTATCCAACAGGAAACTATGTGCAGCAGGCTACTCATTCGTTGCAAAAACTCCAAGACCGGCTACTGAAAAAAGAGTTTGAAGCGGCACGTCTGTATGTCCGATTGGGGTATTATCGCGCTGCCGTTGTGTCGCTTACCCATTTTAAGGAAAACCATCCAGAATCTTTGTTTCACGGACAGGTATTGGCATTTTTGGTGCACTGTTATACCCAGCTGGCAAAACATGCTTCAAACGAGACAAACAAGAAGGAACAAATAGACGCTGTGGAACAATTTTCAAGTCAGCTAAGACACTACGTGCAAGCAAAATGTACTCCTGACTTAGGACCCAACAGAAAAGATAAAACAAACAAAAAAGGCATTTTCACTTTGCCACGGCCCTAACATTGATTGACTATTACCATGAATTTAAATAAAAAAGTATATTTAGCACCCAAAAATATTCACGATCTGATTGCGCCTACTGGTAACATTTACGAGAGTACGGTTGTCATCATCAAAAGAGCCAAACAGATTTCTACCAATAAAAAAGAAGCACTGGATCGTAAATTAGAGCTGTTTGCATCTATGAGCGAAGAAAAAGATCCGCTGGATGCACAAAAACAATACGAAATCACGCAGTACTATGAAAAATTGCCCAAACCTGTCCTAGAAGCAACAAGAGAGTTTTTAGAAGAAGAGTTAAACTTTCGTTACCTGGAAGAAACGGCTTAGAGCAAAGGAGACTTTTCTCTATAATATGCGGATGCAACAATGAAAGTAGCGTTTTGTCAGAGGTCTGCTGTCTTTAAAACAGCGTGTCAAATGATCAAGAGACGTTCCGTTGCATCCTTTATTGCTTTTTTTTACGATGGACCGGTAGCGGTATGGTTGTGTGGATGCTTCCTAGGGAGCAGTTGTGGGATGATCCCAAAAGAAGAAGCACAAACGGAAGTAATATGGGAAACAGCACCTTTACACGAAACATTTCCACAGCATTTTGCTATCCAAGCTTGCGTGCAATACGCATCTGGAAAGCACACTACGCGTTTGAGGCTGGTCTGTTACGCAACCTACCATCAGGCCATCCAATTTATCCTAAAAGGTCCTTGGGGCATAGAAGTCATGCGCGGCATGGCCAATCAAAAAGGGGTGGTTGTTTTAGATCAGTGGTCCCGAACAAGCTACCAATGGAGCTATAGGCAATTCACAAAGCGCTATGGGTTCCCTTGCTGTTACGACATACTACAATCCTTGTTTTTAGGTACCGAGTGTGCTTTGCTGCACATAAAGGATAAAAAAGTGAGAGCGCAATTGCTCGCTTTTTTTTCGCATGTGTATCAATCAGAAACACGCATTCTGATCCAAACACAAGCAACCGATTTGGAACAACGCAACAACCTGCGTATCCATTATAGACGTTTGTTATCCCCCTTCAGAGGTTGTTTTTCTGACTTATCTGGGCTACAGATTTGTTTTTCTTTGGTCTACAAAGGCAAGCGACAACAAGGTTCCTTAACGTTAAAAAATATCATTTTCAAGAAGTTAGATCATCCTGCCAAAAATTTTGTTGTACCAGCTTGCTACAAGCTTGCTTCAAAAAGAGCTAATCAAAAATAAAATGTGTGCACATACCCTATCTCCTATTTGTAATACATTGGTAGTTGTGCCTACGTACAACGAATGCAAAAATATTTCCCCGTTTTTAACAGCTATTTTTGAGCTAGAATCAGACGTGCACGTGCTTGTAGTAGACGATACTTCTCCGGATGGCACCTCCCACCATGTGATGCAATTACAAGAAACATACCCTAATGCATTGCATTTGTTGACTAGGCCTACAAAAGAAGGGATAGGCAAAGCCTATATAGCTGGTTTTTCTTGGGGATTGGCTTATGGTTATGAATACATATGCAGCATGGATGCTGATTTTTCCCATGCGCCTGCAGACATACTTACGCTCGTATCTACCTGTCGCATACACGAAGCAGACCTGGCAATCGGATCCCGTTATGTGTTGGGCAGTCAAGTAGTAAATTGGTCCCATAGTAGAAGTCTCTTATCCTATGTAGCCAATAGGATGGCTCGCTTGATGAGTGGTCTATCTATTAGAGATAGTACCGCGGGGTTTGCCTGTTACCGGCGTACGTTGCTCGAACGTTTTTTATGGAAAGAGATTGTTTCTACTGGTTATAGTTTTCAGGTAGAAATGAAGTATTTAAGTCATAAGATGGGAGCAAAAATAGTGGAAGTACCCATTGTTTTTAGCGACAGGACCAAAGGAAATTCCAAAATGGACTTGCATAGGATACTGGAATCTTTTGTTGCTTTGTGCCAAATACGGTGGCGTAGCGGACTGATTCGGCAGCGGTAAATGTGGTCTCGGCAGGAATCGAACCTGCATCAAAAGTTTAGGAAACTTCTATTCTATCCGTTGAACTACGAAACCATGCCTTGCTTTTTTTAAGTTTAAATTTACGTGATTCATTTCTTTTTTTCAACCTTATACCTTATTTATAGCCTAATATTTTTTCTTGATACAAGCGTATCAAAAAATCAAGCGCTGCTTTCCCTTTCCTTTTCCTCTTTGCCTGCATGCTTTCTATGCACTCCACTCCACCTTTCAAAGGCGCGGGTGGCAGTACAAGCTAGATGGGAAGTGCGGCAACTTGAATCCGATTGGGTATAGCCTGAGCAATTTTCCGATAAAGTGTTCCGAAACTACACTGGCACATCTAGCAACCGTTTGCTACACGTTTGTTTTAGGCAGGTCTTAGTAGGCCATCTTCCAAGACAAATACTTGATCAGCCATTGCTGTTAGGGCAGTGTTGTGGGTAACGCACACAAAGGTTTGTTGCAAGGACATGCAAAGGTCTTTAAAAAGCATATGGAGCATGGCAGCATGCTTAGAGTCCAGATTGCCACTTGGTTCATCCGCAAAAACAATAGAAGGCGTATGCAACAATGCCCTAGCGATGGCTGCACGCTGTCGTTCTCCTCCAGAGCTGTTGGCAGGTAAGGCGTGTTGACAATGGTGGATACCTAGTAACTGGATGAGTGCATAGGCTTTTTGCTCGACTTCTTTTTTAGGTTTAGGCATTGTACCGATGTATCCAGGCATACAAATGTTTTCAAAAAGCGTAAATTCGGGCAAAAGGTGTTGAAACTGAAAAACAAAACCTACTTTCCTGTTCCTAAACTCTGCCAATGTTGCTCCCTTGAGTTCCTTCAGATCGATTCCATCGAGTTGTACAGTACCGCTATCGGGACGTTCTAGCGTGGATAACAAATTCAATAAAGTAGTTTTTCCAGCCCCAGAAGGACCTACAATGGCGACCAATGTTCCTGGATACACGCGCAAATCTACGTTTTGAATAACGGGCACTTGGTTGTATGCCTTACAAACTTTTGTAGCTATAAGCATAAATAAAAATAAAACAAAAAATTACATTAGACCTCTTGCAGCACACGCTTGTGCTGAGGAATTTGTAGGAGACACGGAGCACAAAACCGCAGCATACATATCGTTAATGCTGGTATCCATTTTGCTCTTTATTTCATCCCAAGTATGATACTTGCCTTGCTTTTTGGAAAACTCAGGTAAGTTAACAAAAAAATTGGGGCCAACTTTTTGTCCCTTTTTCTCATTTTACAAATCATTTCAAATTGTTTAAGGAGATGGTTGACGTCTTGTAACTTAATCCCACTGCCCAAGGCAATCTGCTCACGGCGTTTTTGATCAATGATATGTGGATTTCTTCTCTCTTTGGGTGTCATAGAGGAAATGATCGCTCCGCTGTTTTGAAAAAGATTGGCGCCTAATTGCCAGAGGACAAGAACTGCGTACGTAAGCATTGTATGGATGCAAATCCACAAAGCTCCTCATTTTTGGGATTGGCTAACATGGTTGTTTGCGTAAAACACGCAATTACCGTATTTTCGTTAAAAGTGTACGTGTACAATACGATGCAAAAAAACAATTTGATGATGGTGTTATCAAAACACAATTGATGCTTAAAATCATTTACTTCAGCAGCCAATTCAATGCCATAGACCTCTTTCAGGATTCGCTTATGCTGAGGAATTTGTAGGAGACACGGAGCACAAAACCGCAGCATACATAGAGGCATGTGAGGATTTGAGCACCGGATCGGCGTGCAAAGTACCAGCAGAAATAGGGTCCGCAAGGAGTCTAAATATATAAAGTCAAATACGCCCATACAAAATCATGTCTAACGGTCAGCTATTAATGTCAATTTCACAAATTGGAGGTCTTGTTTCATGGAATTACAAAACACATTTGGTTGAACTCATTTTAGTTTGCTTATCAATTGTAGTGCATGTTTTAGATGCACGCCAACACCTATGGGCTCGGATTTTAGTCTTCCCAAATTTGTTGTTAAATCTTTTTGTTTATACAAAAAAACAACTTTACGGGAAGGTATTGTACAGCTTGGTTACGATTTTCTTAAATTTGTATGCCTATTTGAAATGGAAAGGAGGAAAACATAGTCCTCCTGTGCGCGTAAATAAAACCTCCCCTGCGACACTTGTGTGCACCATGCTCCTTGGGTTACTGGGTGCACTGATTTGGTCTTTTCTCATGCATCGATATGCACGCATTGCTCTATCGGCGATTTGCTTTGATGCCATGTATCTCTCTTTTGGGTTTGTAGAAAAATGGTTGATGTCGCATAAAAAATTAGAACGCTGGATGCTAGCATTCTTGCGTTACCTAGCTTTTTCCATTGCTTGCTACAAAACAGGATCGTTGATCCTTGCTGTACATCATATTATACTTATCTTTATAGCACTTTATGGCCAAGCCAAATGGTACAAAGCCTATAAAGCATAGTAGCTAGGAATAGAAATTACTTACTCTGTATTACATGCTTACAGTACAAGCATGGTACTTACAATATGCATTTTTTACATACATATCTTATGTGCATAAACTTACAAAGATGGCTGCTTTTAGTGCCTTTTCTTATCTATATGGGTTCTGCTGTGGCAACTGTACCCAAACATTCCCAACCCACAACCAAAGCTGCCAAACGGAGTACATTGCCAGCAATCCAGCCGTGTATAGGGTTCCCCATACCGGTTGACACCCTTTCTGGTGCGCCAACTCCTTTAAGGGTTGCCTACATAAACGCTCAAGCAGCTAGGACAGAGAATCGCCAAGCATCAATCCTCTCTTTTATAAAGCAAAGCGAAATAAATGCACTTATTATCGATGTCAAGGATTGTTCTGGTCGGGTGTCATTTGCAACTGGAGACCCTGAAATTGAGAGCATACGCATTGATCCAGCGTGTTGCAAGAACTTTAAGCATTTTATAGATCAGTTGCATGAAAACGGGATTTATACCATTGCACGTATTGCTGTTTTTCAAGATCCTGTCTATGCAAAGCGGTATCCCACAGAAGCCATTAAAAGTCAAAAGGGTGGTATTTGGTTCGATGCCCGAGGGTTGCCTTATATCGATCCTGCCTCGGAACAATTTTGGAAATATATTGCACGCCTTGCAAAAGCATGTAAAACAGTGGGCTTCGATGAAGTCAACTTCGATTACATTCGATTTCCTACAGATGGAAAACTGCAAGACATGGTGTTTCCTTATGCTGTATCCAAAATGGAAGCATTGCCAAAGAAGCAAATGATATATTTTTATAATCCAATCGACCATCGAAATAAGGGTGATACAGCAACATCGTTCCAGCAGCAGAAAAGGGGTATTCAGGTAGCTATTTCGCCTAAAACAAAGGTTATAACCACCTTTTATCAATTCCTTGACCAAGAGGTACGCAAAAAAATGGGCATTTTTACTTCTGCAGATTTGTTTGGAATGGTCCTAACTGCCAAGACGGACCTCAACATTGGACAGGTATTTGAAATGGCTGTACCTTATTTCGATTACATTGGGCCAATGATTTATCCTTCGCATTATCCGAAAGGATTCAATAATCTGGCACAACCAGCTACACAGCCTTATGAAGTCGTATTGCATGTATTGCAAGAAGGCGTACGTCGGCTAAAAGCCATTGGACAATCGCCACACAAACTGCGTCCTTGGTTACAAGATTTTCACTTAGGTGCCCGATACGATGCCGACAAATTGCATGCGCAGAAAAAGGGGGTATACGATGCTGGATTGTACAGTTGGTTTGTCTGGAACCCAAGCAGTAAATACATACTTGAGAAGTACCCATCAAAAGCTTCATCTTCATCTTAATGGATAGGTGACGCTCCATAGTTTTGACAACGATAACCACCATCCCTTAGGATAGTGTCGTCATAAAATATGATACCAAAGCGGTATACACCCAATCAAATTCAAGATGCTGAACTGCTCATCTAATCCGTACTGTAAGCCGCTCCTTTGAAAAAAGGAGCGTATAAAACCGTGCAGGGAAATACGCTTTGGATGCAGAGAAAAATCAAGCGCTGATGAGCAAATATGCTGCGCCTGCTTGCCAAAAAGGAGCAAAGAAGCATACAAGCGGCTACAAGCTTCAGATTTGTGTACAATCTGTAACCAATATAGCTATGAAAATTGGTGTATTATCGGATACCCATGGATGGTTTGATCCTGCTATTTTTGCTCATTTTGAGTCATGCGATGAGGTATGGCATGCAGGAGACATTGGAGAAGCGCTGCCATTGGAGACTTTCGATCGGTTCAATCGATTTAGAGCGGTATATGGAAACATCGATGGACGCATTATTCGAAGCAAATATCCCGATTTTCAGTCTTTTGTTTGTGAGGGACTTTCCATTTGGATGGTCCATATAGGTGGAAATCCCCCTTTGTATACACCGGAAATACGCATCAAGTTGCGTCAAGAAATACCAGATATTTTTGTTTGCGGCCATTCCCATATTTTACGGGTTATGTACGACGCCAAACATGCCACATTGCTTTACCTAAATCCGGGTGCTGCTGGGAAACAGGGATTGCATCACATGCGTACGCTGTTGCGTTTTGAGCTCAAAGATCAAAAAATTAAGGGTATGGAAGTCATAGAATTAGGCCCAAGGGGCAGCGTGCATCCGTAACTAGACTGCTTAAAAACCACACATACGTTTCCCTGGTACAATTTTTTGCAGTAAAATAGGTTAACTTGGTGCGGTTTGATGCCTTTAAAATAAAACCTTCATTTTATACGTTGATTCAAATTGAAGAACAAAATTGCACTTAATCTTAGAAAATTAAAACAATGGACTGCAACCCTTGTGAAGGGTCTTGTGCTTGGTGGAGCGGTGCTGCTAACAACTGTTTTTGTGCTGTTGCAATTCCCTGTGCTGCAACAGAAACTTGCACACCGATTGCTTGACCATATGTATGCGCAAACAGCCTACCGCATTCAGTGCAATGCCGTTCAGTTGCGTGGGTTGAAGTTTGTTATACAAGGCATATCGGTTCAAGATCCACAAAATCAAGTACTATGTACCATTGAATCGTGTCGGGGTAGCCTAAATGTATTTCGGTTACTGTTGCGCCAGTCCGGCGTAATCGATGCAGTTACGGTAAGTGGTGCAACCCTCTATATAGAACAGATTGATTCACAATCAAACATAAAATCGTTCTATACCAACCTGATGCTACCCTTCCAGTCTGAAAAAGCCATGGCCTTTTCGATCCCTAACCTGCTCCTACAAGACATCGACGTTCGTTACCACAATGCGGCTACACAGCAAGACATCTGGGTACAAAAAATCAGGTTGCAGGTTAAAAATTTCTGTTCCCACATGGCCTGTTACAAAGGAGATTTGGTGCACCTGTCTTACCAGGGTACAAATGCGTTTCCACTGATTTTAAACAATGCCCGTGCCCATTTTTCCATAACACCTACCTATAGTAGGCTAGACCATTTCCAGTTTGTTACCCAAAAAAGCTGCATGCAAGGAAGCATGGGATTGAAACATGCGCAAAATATGTCTTTGCTTTCGGAGACAGTACAGATAGAGGTGGAGGCAACGTTGCAGGAAACCCGATTGGCATCGGTTGAGTTGGCCACTTTCTGGAAAGGTTTTGAGGGTATTGATGAAAGCTATACGTTGGAAGGAAAGATTGCATTAACGTCGCAAACATTGGACTGGCAAAACTGCCTATTAACGGTTGATCGTACGGGGGGATACCTCAAGAGTAGTGGAACCTGGCCATGCTCCTCCAATGCTGCACAAGTTTCCCTATGCATCACCGATGGCTTGCTGTTCAAACCAGAAATAGCTTCCCATCTCCCCAATGCAATCAAGGAACACCCCGTTGCAACAGCTTTGGCATATGTGCGTTTGCAAGATGTGACCCTGATAGGGCATGCAGCGAAGGTAGACCTCAAGGGCATTCTGCACAGCAATCTAGGACGCAGCCAAGTAGAACTGACCTTAATGGATGTCAACAAAGGCTTAAAACAGGCAAGCTATGCAGGTAAAATTGGTTTGCAAGCACTAGCCATACATCAGCTTATTCCCTCTATGCCAGTTTCAGAACTGACTGCAGATCTTTCCGTAAAAGGACAAGGGCTACCATTTTCAAATGGAACAGCAACAGTACTTGCCCACATACCTGAAATGCAGACAGTTTTTTATGCCTACAAGAAAATAGACGCATATGCCACACTTTCAAAGGGGTTGCTTTCTTTTTCCTTGGAAATCAAAGATCCCAATTTGCTGCTTTCTTTAGCAGGAAGCTACCACGTAGATCGGCATATGCACTTACAAGCACACGGTGTAATCGAACAGTGTTGTTTGGAAAAACTCACTCTGATGAGAAAACCATTGCAGTTGGGTACGCAATTTTCCTTTTCCATCCACGATCCATTGGCAAAAATGCCAACGGGTATGGTGACATTGAATCAATTTCAGATGCAGTCCGTAGACAAAAAAATAACCGCCAAAAACATCACCCTCCTTTCCCAAAAACAGGGTACAGATATGTTGGTAACGTTGACTTCCCCCTTACTGGATGCGCAAGCAAAGGGTACATTTGCATTAAAGAGCTTGGTCCAACACATGGATGCATTGCGTCGAACATGGGATCCATTGGAAAGCCAAGTAGTGTTGTCCGGTTCAATGCCTGAGCTAGCCATAGCCTATACATTGCGGTACAAAGAAGGAACCACGTTGCTTAAGTGGTTTTCATGTAATTGGAAAATAGCACCAGAAACCACATGCACGGGCTGTTTTTCATACCAGCAAGATTATTATTTTTCATTGAATATGAAAACCAAAACAATCTTACGTTTGCGTGCACTAACGTTGGAAAATGTTGTTGTCCAACTTACGGCCCAAACATTCAACAACCCCAACAAGCGTTTTGTTCAACTAACCGTTTGTGCAGACAGACAAGACTGGTTTAAGCAATTTCAAGCAGAAAATGTCTCTCTGCAATGCCAGATAGAACAGGATGTTTTCTCGCTTTCTGTATTCAACCGTACCACGACAAAACACCCCAACCGAATCTCTCTAACGTGCTCCGGGAAACTCCTAGGAAATGCCATACAAGTTGCATTGGCCCCATCTGAGTTTGTGCTGGCAGACAAAATTTGGAAGCTGCGTAGCGAGCAGCCTAGTTTGATTCGAAAAAAGGCAATAGAAGTTGGCAATGTATGTATTACGAGTGGAGAAGAGAAAATTGTACTAAGTGGTACGCTTTCCGATGCACCCACCACCAGCCCATTGCATTGCAACATGCGCAACCTTGGAGTAAGGTATTACCTACCAGCTGTGGAGGCAACCATACAAGGTAAGTTGCATACGCGCTTTGTACTCCAGCGAAAAAAAGGCCATCTGGTACTTATAGGAAACCTCACGCTAGAACAATGCCTGCTCAAGGATCAACATATAGGTAGTTTTCATACAAAACTGTCGTGGCATGCACTTGAGCATGCAGTAACGTTGGAAGGAACGTTGCAAAAAAAAGGTCAAGCACTTTTACAGATAGGCGGTCGTTACTTTCCTGGAAAGGCACAAAATAGTTTAGACATTGTTGCTGTCTTTCAACGAATGAATCTGCGAGGACTCAATCCACTGACGGAACCCATTTTCTCAAACATCAAGGGGAAACTAAACGGAACGGTTTTGGTAACCGGAACGCTTGACGCTCCTCAATTCAATGGGGAGGCCAGTATAGCGCAAGGACAACTTCAGATAAATTATTTGAATACATTGTATCAGGCTACAGGGAGGTTGAAGATCAAAAATAATACGGTAACTGTAGAAAAACTTCATTTACGGGATCGTGAAAAGGGATGTGCTACATTAACTGGAACCATTACACTGCAAGAGGATTTTCCATTATTGCTTACGGGTACGGCAGAGGATTTACACCTATTAAATACTACTGTAGCACACAATCCTGATTTTTTTGGTTCTCTATATGCTACTGGAACGTTGGTATTGACAGGGCCTATTACGGATTTGGTGTTGAAAGCCAATGCAACAGCCAAGAGAGGAAAGTTTACAGTTCTTTCTCACGAAAAACAGAACGTAGCAGACAACACAATGTTGGTACAATTTATCCATAAGAAACCACATCCCACTGTATCGCATGCCGAAGGGCTTCTATTGCCCAAAGACGAAGATACAGCCGCTTTTCGTGTAATGCTCGAGTTGCAAGTCTTACCCACTGTAACCACCAAGGTTGTATTTGGCGCGTACGGCAGCAAAGATAGCATTAAAGGAAGTGGACAGGGCGTTATTCAGCTGGAAGTAGGGACAAAACGCAAACCCTATATTATGGGCAATTATGTGTTTCAAAGCGGTATTTGTATTGTTTCGGTTTATAATTTGATTGAAAAGAAATTCAACATTATACCAAACAGCCAAGTCGTGTTTAATGGTTACCCACAAGAAGGGATTGCTTATATCAAAGCTACGTATACGCAAATGACATCTATAACTGAGTTCTTCCCAAAAAGCACTGACAAACGGCCTATTCCAGTAGAGATTTCGCTTATGGCAAATGGCAGATTGGGGCATCCACACATTACCTATGGACTTTTCTTCCCAATAAAAAGCATTGATTTTGAGTTAAATAGCTTACTTGAAACGTGTGTATCCAAAGCGTTGTTGGATAAAAACTACCTCAGCAAGCAGATTTTGAGTGTGCTTGTAGCAAAAAGAGTCTACAACGATAAAGAGATCAATAGTTGGGAGGCCATAAACAACAGCATCAGCGATTTGTTTGCTCAACGCATACAAAATTGGGCATCAAGCTTAGATCAAAACCTAGAAGTAGAGGCTGATTTAGCTATAAACCAATATAAAAAAACAGAATTGGATGTGCTAAGGAAAACCAAAATCAAAGTAAGCTATCGCCTTTGGTCGGGACTACTTAAGGTTTCCAGTACGCTTGGTAGAACGTCTACCATTATCAACGATTGGGAAATCGTTTGCTTGCTTCCAAAATTACAGAACATGAGTGTTAAAATGTATTTCCAACCGTTGACACTAGAAAGCAATGCATTTAAATCGAACCTTTTTGGAATTGGTTTGATCTATACTCAAAGTTTTCAGTAGCGACGCTTGTTTAGAAAAGGGTAAGCAGAACCAAATCCGACTTTCAAAAAGGTGCGAAACGTGAGTTTTAAACTCATATTCCGCGTCTGAAGTATGTTGGATACATGAATAATTTTACTCATAAGCAGAAGTCTTCTACTTAAATCCCACGTTCCGCACCTCAAAAATTTGGATAAATAAGCAAGTTTGCTTATGTTCCTAAGTTATGGCGTGTGCAATAAGAAAACAATCATCCTATGCTTAAACGCAATATTACGGAAGCAGCTGTGGAAGTACACCAACGTGATCAGCAACAGCACTTTAAGGTGCTGTTCCGTAAAAACTTTACCGTTGATGCGGTGGGTTATTTTCAAGAAGTAGGAGACAGGGGAAAGAATTGGTAAAGCCAACAAGTATGATGCTGTTTTGATATTGATAACCAATTACTTTTTATGATTACCTATTTTTTATAGGTCCGTAGCAAGCAAACGTAAAGAAATGAAACAACTTATTCAGAACGAACCATGACAGAACCACCCAAACTATTTGTAGGTACAGATGATTTTAAGGCTTTGTTAGTAAATAGCAATGTCTTTGTGGACAAAAGTCTTATGATCAAAGAACTACTAGAAGATCCTGGGGCTATTGTTGTCATTACCCGCCCAAGACGTTGGGGCAAAACCCTGAACATGGATATGATGAGACGTTTTCTAGAAATAGAAGTAGATAGCCATGGCCATCCTTTGTCACCAGAACAAAGTGATAATAGAAAATTATTCTTAGGAGGAGCAATAGATTTGGGGTTGGCTAGTGGCAGAAAAAAGACAATCAATCCACTTAACATAGCTGATTATTCAGATATTATTTTAGACTATCAAGGGCAGTTTCCCGTAATCTTTATCACTTTTAAAAGTGTAACAGGAAAAACATATCAACATATTGAAGCAGGCATAAAAACACAGCTACGTAACCTCTTTCAAGCACATAGATACTTAATGCATAGTAGCCAACTGGCACCAGATGAAAAAGATGATTTCGTTATCTATTTATCGAACGAAATAACAACAGAACAGATCAAAAATAGCTTAAGACTATTAACCAGTCTACTTTACAAACATTATAATAGAAAAGTATGGGTATTGATTGATGAATATGATACAACAATTAATAATGCATATAAGTATTTTCGCGAAAATGAAACCGAATTTCAAGACGTACTAGAACTTTTCAGAGGTATCATGCAATCTACCTTTAAAAAAGAAACAGGGCCATCAGAATTACCCATAGCGCGTGGTGTGATTACGGGAATCTTACGGATTGCCAAAGCAGAATTATTTTCTGGCTTAAATAATGTGAGTGAATATAGCTTACTAGATAAAAAATTTGCTAAATTTTATGGATTTACCCAAGAAGAAGTAGATGCATTATTAACCAAAATATCTACTAATAATACGGATCCAGCGCAGATTAAAGATTGGTATAATGGGTACACCTTTGGACACGAGGTGATATACAACCCATGGTCCATTATGCAATGTCTTTCACGCGAAGGGGAGCTTGATCATTACTGGATTGATAGTGGAGGAACAGCGCTTATAGATAAAGTGCTTGTATCCGATGAAATACAAGGCGATATACAGGAACTATTGGAAGGTAAAGGGATCCTTAAAAAGGTATACAAACAAATTGCATTAGGAGATATACATAGCAATAAAGATATATTTTATAGCCTATTGGTATTTGCGGGGTATCTCAACCCTTGGTTGGCCAATGAGGATAAAGAGCAACCAAAATACCGTTTGACTATCCCGAATAAAGAGGTGCGAGGGATTTATGTAGAAAGGGTACTAAACTGGCTTTCTAAAAAGTTAAATATAGGTAGTGATGAGTATGATGACTTTATAGCATTGCTTATCCATCAACAAATAGATCAATTTGGCGCAAAGCTTCAGGAATACCTGCTGCATTCTACCAGTTACCATGACCTGAGCAAAGAAAAAGATTACCATAATTTAATGGGTGGCTTACTAGCCCCCTTGGCTTCGAAATATACCATAGCCTCTAACAAAGAGGTAGGCTATGGCAGATGCGATCATGTATTAATTCCCATCGTAGGCCGTGGTGACCATGCCATTATCATTGAATATAAGATCGCTAAATCCAAAGAAGAGCTACCCGCTCTTGCAAAAGCAGGCCTAGCACAAATTACAAGCAATATGATACCCAAATCAAGCAACAAGCTCATGTTGCCAAGGTGAGCAAGCTCTCTATGGCTTTTTGTGGCAAGGAGGTGGTCTGGAATTATGCGTTAAGTAGCGGGGATGGGCGCTAGATATTTTTCCATCTCCACCAGCAAAAGTAGCGCTATACAAGAGGTCTATTGTTTGCAGCACCTTTTTGCACCAGCGCTTGACTTTCATTGCAACGGTCTCCCAATGCCCATCAATTATGCATTGATGTAGCGTGTAGCAGGTGCCGCTGCTTTGTGTAGTTGCTGCTGTACACGACTTTTTTTGTAGCTGTTATAGGGGACGCCCGAACGTTCGTGTTTTAACGTCAGAAATTCTGTTTCAATGCTTCCCTGACTGACACTTAGCAGTATGCCTAACCCAATGCCTGAAAATAGAAGTGAGGTTCCTCCCATGCTTACCAAGGGCAAGGGCAAACCGGTAACAGGACCAAGCCCTACGGCCACTGCCATATTCAATAAAGCCTGGAAAACAAGCAATAGGCCAATTCCCATGGCCAAGAGTCCTCCATAGTAACTAGTTGCTTCAGGCAACACACAAACAGCCCTATAAAGTATAATTAAATACAGCAACAATACAAAAATACCTCCTACTAAACCATATTCTTCTATGAGTATGGCATAAATAAAATCAGAATAAGGATGGGGTAGGAAATTGCGTTGCGTGCTGTTGCCTGGTCCTTTACCCGTGAGGCCACCAGTAGCAATGGCTATATAGGCTTGTTCGACTTGAAAAGAGACCTCTCCTTTTAAGAAGAGTTCTATGCGCTTGACTGCAGTACCTCTCCTTTGACCAATAGCCAGTGCGCCTCCCCCTGCTAGTATGCCAACAAATATGATGACACACAAATATTTAATGGGAATGCGTCCAACGTACATCAAAACCAAACAGGTACCAAATACCAAAACAGCACCAGAAAAATTTGTCAGTGCAATAAGCGCACTAATCAAGCCCGACCAAGCCAACATAGGCAAGTAGGACCGGAAGCGCATGACCTGCGTTTGTTGCTTGGCCAACATATGTGCCAAACGGATTAATAAGGCAAGTTGCGCCAAATCAGAAGGTTGGAACGATTTATTGATCAAGGGAATGTGCAACCAACGGGAGGCTTCGTTGAGCTTAAGCCCATATTGCCATGTAAGCAACAACAAGGGTACGGAGAGCCACAAAGCAACTTTGGACATCGTTGCATAATAGCGGTAATCGATGCGGTGCGTGGCCCACATGGCACCGATACTTCCACCAATCAGTACCATTTGACGTACCAAATAGTATTCGGTATTGTGGTGCATTTGCCGATATGCTAAGGAACTAGAAGCGCTATAAACAGCCAAAAGGCTAAGCATAGAAAGCACAAATACGACGCTCCATACAATGGGGTCTCCTTTGACTCGTGTTAGGATCCAATCTTTCATCCTTGGGTTATAACATTTGTGGACATGTTGCAAAATAGGGAAAATCGAATGAAAAAGATAGGGGCGTTGGTTTTGTGCCCAGAACACGCTCCTCATTTTGTGCCTACAGCATAGACCTCTTGCATAACGCTACTTCTGCTGGTAATTTGCACGTCAATCCGGTGCTCAAATCCTCACATAACTTTATGTACGCTGCGGTTTTGTGCTCCGGATTGACGTGCAAATTACCAGCAGAAGTAGCGTTATGCAAGAGGTCTAATGCCTATAAGCATCCGAACACCAACCGACTGATGTACCAATTGCTGAAGGCCTGTTTCAAAGCCAATAGAGGGTTTCCATCCAACGCTTTGCGTTATTTTACTGGTATCCAATGCATAACGTCTATCTTGTCCAAGTCTTTCGGCACAAAAGGAAATCAAAGAAGCATATGACTTGTTTTTAAGCGGCTTGCATGCATCCAGTAGGGTACAAATCGTCTGTGCAACAGATAAATTGGTTCGTTCCATACGCGCTCCAATGTTGTAACATTGGCCCGGTTGACCTTGGTGCAACAGTATGTCCATAGCGCTGCAATGATCTTCTACATGCAACCAATCTCGTATGCTACCACCTGTGCCGTGTAGCAAGATGGGTTTGGCTGCTAGCGCACAGTGCAGTACCATAGAAATCAGCTTTTCTCGGTGTTGTCCAGACCCATAATTATTGGTTGCTCGGGTGATCAAAGTATTTAATCCATAGGTATGTCCATACGAACGTACCAGGCATTCTCCTCCAGCTTTGCTGGCGCTGTATGGATTATTGGGTGCAAGGGGCATATGCTCTACAAACAAAGAATGATTGTCGTTTAAGGCACCATATACTTCATCGGTAGAAACATGCAAAAACCGATGCGTTTCAAAAGTCGATTTTGGCTGATTTGGTCCTTTAAACCAGTGTTCGTAAGCGGCTTGTAGCAACACAGCTGTGCCCGTTACATTGGTCTGAACAAAAAGCAAGGGATCTACAATCGATCGATCTACATGGGTTTCCGCAGCCAAATGAATCACACTGTCAAAATTAAAACGTTGAAACAATGTTTTAACCAATGCACTATCGCAAATATCTCCACTTACAAAACAGTAGTTGGGGTTGTGTTGCATGCTTTCTAAGGCATCGGGGCGTGCTGCGTAGGTGATCTTATCTAGGTTAACCAAAAAATAGTTGGGATAACGCCTTGCAAACCATTGCACACAATGCGTCCCTATGAAGCCAGCCCCACCAGTTATCAATATTTTACGCATATACTACAATACAATGCAATCAAGTTGCGGATTTTGGGATACCCTGATTTCGGAGCTGTGCATGCAAACGCAAAGCGGAGTAGGGGGGATTCGAACCCCCGGTACCCTTATTCAGAGCACAGCCGTTTTCGAGACGGATACCTTCAACCACTCAGACACTACTCCGTTTCATACACCATCTGACCACTTTATTCCGGTCTAGAAGGCTTCCTTTTTAAGGAAAATTGTTTTTTTGCAAATTGCGTAATGGCTTTAAACACCTGTGGATGCGTAAGTATGTTTTTCTGCTTGGGTACCGGGATTATGCCCCATACCTGTGCACTATGAAAAGCATCTTTTATACAAAGACGCTGAAAATTTTTCTTACGTTTCTTAACAATGGTTTGTGCAAGTTGGCTAGCACACGGAATCCACATATCGTGAGAGGCATTTACGCCGCGTTTGTTGCCAGTTGTAAAAAAAGCATACAATTGATTCAAAGCTTCAAACGAATGGCTTACGCCCTTGGGAGCAAGTAATGCACCAAAATCACTTTGCCCTCCTGCTATGGCCAAAATAGCTACTGGTTCCTGTGGAAGCATTTGCTGTACGTTAGACAGAAAGGGGCTTCCGATGATTAAGTCCTTAGCACCAGGATACTGACACATCATTTGATTGTTTTGTATTTCTAAAACAAGTCGTGTTTTTAGCGCATCTGTAGGATGTCCCAAGTGGGTGGAAAGTTGTTGAAAATCTGCTTCAACAGCATCGGTTAAATTTTCGGACAACATCTTTTCGTCTACCCGAGCGCCCGGAGCTCCTTCCCATGGCGTGGCTAAACTGACCAATCCTTTTACGTTCAGTTGGCTTCCATACTGTTTCAAAAAAGCATATGCACGCATGCCACCCTGGCTATGCCCTATAAGGATGATTGACTTTTGGGCTGCATGCTCTACCTTTTCCATCAGTTCTTGAAAGCACATTTTTGCTTGTTCTTCTATAGAAAATGACAAACTCCCCTTTCCTTCTACACAAGACAGAGCAAGTACCGTAGCGGTTGGCAATGCTTTTTGCAGCCTCCTTTGCAGGTCTTGAAAAGAGGCCGCGTTATGACACAGACCGTGAAACAAAACAAACAACTGCTCTTTTTCATCCTTATGTTCGTCTGCTTGCGCACAGGTTGGAATCAATAGCATTAAAAGTAAAAAATGTTTCACTAAACGTAAAAGTTGTTTCATGGTGTAAGACAAAATTTAAATGACAAATGGAACAAATATAAAAAAAACAGATGGGTTGATGCATAGAAATGCACAGCAGGCCCTACACATAGACTGAACCCGTTGCAATGAAATTTTTGGAATTGCTAACTTAACATAGCTAGTTGACCATTCCACTTTGTCCTCATTACTTTGATAGCGTATCGTAACATATTTATATACTTACTGTAACATTTTGTTTTTCGATACATTCTAGCTAGAAACTGCCTAAAAAGGGACATTTTTTGAATAGTGTATTGCACCATTTGATTATCAACTATAAAAAATTAAAGCGGTGCTCATTTTCTCAAAAACATGAACCATAGATTTTATAAATCATTTTCATTTTTAATGACCTAATAGGTGCGGAATGTGGGTTTTATAGAAACAGTGGTAGAACATTTAGGACAATCCATATGGGTATTAAGTTTAAGGTAAAACGCAAATTAGTCATTCTATCGGAAATGAGAAATGCTCTATTTGCAATGCCTCACTTGAGCATTGCTTCCGCACACAAACGCTACATATTTATCTGCATATGCTTCGGGTTTCCGTATAGAAAAATACCTAAAAATGGAACTGATAAAACCTGATTTGTAACGGTCTTAGATTATATGAACCTATAGAACTCCTACAAGATCAAAAAATAATTGGCATGATCAGCAACAAAAGATGTTCTTGTGGAGATTGGCCTTTCGGAAAAATCAATACTGCTCTATTGGCTTCCCAGAATAAAAACTCTACTTCTTCTGTAGCAATACTGGCAAGCATTTCTAACAAAAGCTTTGCGTTAAACCCTATTTCCAAAGGATTACCTTCGTATTCGCAAATGAGCCGTTCGTTGGCTTCGTTCGAGAAATCAAAATCTTCTGCTGTCAATATTAGCTCATTTTCCATAATGGTCAACTTGACTTGATGGGTAGCTTTGTTTGCGTAAATAGCCGTCCGTTTCAACGAACTGACCAAGGCAGGTCTGTTTATGGTAAGCTTGCTGGTATGTTCCTTTGGGATAACGTTTTCAAAGTCTGGATACCGCTCGTCTACCAACCTAGCAACTACTCTAATGGTATCGATGTCAAATTGAATTTTAGATTGATCAAAGGTAATATATACTGCTTTCTCCTTGCTATGCAACAACCCATTTAGCAGTATCAATGCTTTTTTGGGCACAATGATGGGACTTTGGGTCGAGGCGGATAGGTCTTCTCGCGTGTAACGGACCAATCTATGTCCATCGGTTGTTACAAAGGTAGCCATGGCATTGGTCAACTCCATATAGACACCACACATAGCAGGCTTAAGTTCGTCGTTGCTGGTAGCAAATAACGTTTTTTGTAGTATATTTTTTACCAAGTCTACGCCTATTTGGAGGGTGATGCCATCGCTTAGCGGGCTAAATTCCGGAAAATCATTGGCATTTTCACCGGCTAACTTGTACTTCCCATTGTCTGTCTTGATGGATACCACATACGAATGGGGATTTATCTCCAGTTTAATGATTTGTTCGGGTAGGTTCTTAACAGTATCGAGCAACATACGCGCTGGAATGGCCACGCGCATCTGCTCTTCTGATTGAATCTCTAACGAAGCACTAATGGAAGTTTGTAAATCAGAAGCCGTGACTACTAATTTATCGTGATCTATCTGAAAAAGAAAGTTTTCTAAGATCGGAACAATCGGATTTCGAGCAATAGCCCCGCTGATAGCGGTTAGTTGTTGCGATAGCAAAGCGGACGATACGGCAAACTCCATGATGTAAAAATTTACTTCTTATTTTTTTCTGCGACCGGTACTACAAACAAAACAATAGGAAAAAGTAGCCGACTTGCAAGAGCCCAACCCGGTATCTTTATTCCGATCGAGCATATACTTGATCCAAATGAAGGTGCGGGATTTCATCTCGTGCCTCACGGATCTTCTTGCTCCAGACTTCTGTCTTGCTACAAAAGCAGCAATAAATCAAGCGCTGATTGAAAAAAGGAGGAATAAAGCGATTGCACGTTTTCTATTCACTCCTTTTTTCAAAGGTGCATGTTGCAGTGCGCACTAGCAGGGAACCGGCACTTTGAATCGGATGTAGTATATTCTTTCTTAGAAAACGTTCATAAAGAACATTAGCATGACCTGCAATTTAAAGAAAAATATTAAAACATTCTATAAGATCCCTTATTTTTGCTTTTCATACAATTGGAGCAATATACCACATTTTATGATTTATCAAAACTAGCTTTCATTGCGATTTGGCTTTTCTAGAGTTTGGACATGTATTTCCCCTTTTCTCTTGGTTGCAAAAGCTTGGTTCCGATTCTACAAGAAAGAGATGCTTTGTTTTTGCAAAATTGTTTGTATAGTTGCATCAGTGCCTGTCCGTCGAAAGCATTTTTAGCCGAAACACCTATACGCGTCCAATCGACTAGCATATGGTTTTTTTCTGCAGGCAAACTACGCAACATGTGCACCGCCCGTTCCGCATACCTACCGTCTCCTTTGTATTGCCCATACGCCACTAGAAAAGGAACTACGGCATTGATTAAAATTTTGTCTGCAGTAGCCATCCCTATCCCAGGAATGGTGGTTGCAACAGGTTTATTGGGCACGTAATGTGTCTGCCAATAGGCCGATTGTGTCACGCGAAATTGGTTGCGCAATAGGGATACTTCTTCCGTTAAAAATGCATCGAAAAAACAGGGCATGCGGTGCAACAAGCCCGCAAATTGAGCCAATCGGATGGTTGGAAAGTGCGCAGGACGCAACTTGGAAAAGTACCACGATGGATGGAGTTGCGCCTCAGAAAGCATCGGATGTTTTTGCACAAGATAACGATGTTCTTGCAACAACTCCTGAATGTATGCATCGTTTTGGCTGTTATTTGGACACAAACCAGCTGTGCCAAACAATAAGGCCTCCAATTGAAAAAGGTGTGGTGCATACCGCTTAAGGATGGACCAAGGCAACACTTGACTCAATGCTAGAAAAGCCTCTTCGTTGGGTTTCAGCCCAAAACTATAGGCCAGTAATTGGTAACAGGCTTCCTCCCAATCGCCTTGATTGTCCTCTAGCAGTCGGGTGACACGTACTCTTTTTTGCTGGATGCGCTCCAAAAGTACTTCATACAACATGGCTTGTTTCGTGTCTGTAGGTACAGATGCCCATTGGTTTCCGCAAGGAATCGGGGCAGATCGGGTATGCAGTGCTTGACAACAGGTTACCAGTGTGGTATCTACTCGATTTTGGAGCACTAAGGCAGGTAGAGGTGTCTGGTCTTTGTATAAAATTGGTTGATTGTCTTCCCATACTACATGCAAAACCACGTTATCATAGGCTTTGTTCTGATCGTGTTTATGGGCATGCCAATGCGCACTTTTGAGGTGCAGCTCTACGTGGCCATGCCATTCTATTTCATGAATCAGTAGGGTAGCGTGTAAAAAGTCTGGTCCCTCATTTTGATTCCAATGACCAGGATGTAGCACCACAATAGGCGCTCCTTGTGTAGTGGTTAAATTGGTTGTATTGAACCATTGCAACCGCCAGATGTGGTGTAAAAGAGCTTCGGTTATCATGCCATCTTACGTGCGTTCAAAAACCATATATGCATAGTCGTACACATGCTGTGCATCGGCTTGAAAAAATTGTCTGGAACGTTCTGCCCACTCCGTTCCCAATATGGGAAAATAGGCATCGCCTGTTACAGAAGCTTGTATTTGCGTCACATAAACCCTATCCGCCAAAGGCAACGTTTGTGCATAGATTTGCGCTCCTCCAATCACAAACAACTCAGATTCACCTGCACACTTGGCCAATTGTATGCCCGCTTCTATGCTGCGCACCACGCGATAGTCCAACACATTGGCATCCATTTGACTGCTCACCACTATAGCAATACGATTGGGCAATATACGACCAATAGATTGAAACGTGCGGCTCCCCATCAGGATGTGATGTCCCGTTGTTTTTTGCTTAAAAAAACGCAGGTCTGCAGGCATGTGCCAAGGCAATCGATTCCCTTGCCCAATGACTCGATTTAAGGCTGCGGCCACAATAAGTGAAATACGCATGGTTTTTGGTTAATTTAGGACCTGATATCCAGTGCCTGCCTACTTGTCGTATTGATATGTCCGTTGCACTGTAGTTAGATCATATGTCCGTTGCACCGTAGTTGGATCAACTGCAAAATAGATTCTGTAATCTCTACATTTTATTCCTGTTATCCAAAAAAATGGGCGAGAAGCGACGGTGTGTGCATACATGTTTAGGGAAGAGGATGAGCTTTGTATTGATGGAAGCAGCCGATTGGTTTGATTTATTCGAACAATACTACTATATTTGTATCACATTGGGGGATTAGCTCAGCTGGCTAGAGCACTTGCTTTGCAAGCAAGGGGTCATCGGTTCGAATCCGATATTCTCCACTGCACTAAAAACACTTCGTTGCATTAGCACCCTTTCGGCCAAAATGAAATAATGGTTAAGGAATTTTCAGAAACGACGTACTTTCATTGCAACCGTTTTTGTTTTTTTGCATTCTATTGAGTTGGCCTAGATACCTACCATGCGCATAAACATCCGTACCAGTGAGGAAGTAGAATTGTTGCGGCAAGCTGGACACATTGTAGCACGCTGTCATTCAGCCCTAAAAGAAACCATCCAACCAGGAATAAGTGGACTAACACTAGATACCATGGTAGAAGAAATCATCTATAGCCATGCTGCAGAGCCCGCATTCAAAGGGTACCATGGATTCCCCAAGGCCACTTGTATTTCTGTGAATGAGTCTGTAGTACATGGCATACCCAATAGTCGTTTGTTGCAAGAGGGAGATATTGTAAGCATTGATATAGGAGTACGTTACAAAGGATACGTTGGAGATAGTGCCTGGACCTATCCCGTAGGTAAGGTTTCGGATGAAAAAAAGTTTCTCCTAACCCATACAGAGCAAGCCTTGTGGGAAGGGCTCAAGGTGATTAAGGCCGGTGTGCATCTCTCTAATGTTTCCAATGCCATAGGAAAATATGCAACGCGTCACAATTTAAGTATTGTAAAAGAATTAGCTGGACATGGGGTGGGTACCAACCTACACGAACCGCCTACTATTCTTAATTATGGACGTCCAAACGAAGGACCTTTGCTCAAGTCGGGTATGGTTTTGGCCATAGAGCCTATGTTGAATCTAGGACATGCTGCGGTTAAAACGTTGCGCGACGGATGGACCATTGTCACTAGGGATGGAAAGGCCTCGGCGCATTTTGAGCATACGGTTGCGGTTGGTGAAACGGAGTGTACCATTTTAACCACCTTACAAACCACAACTCCTTCGGTATGAGGCAGAAACAAAAGCGATTTCAAGAAAATAAATTATTGGATGCGCTTATTGAACCTGAAAAAACACTTTATACCACCATTAAAGGAAAATGGAACTAATCCTTTTTTTCCAAAAAGCAACCCATTACCCTAGAAATAGGGTGTGGTCATGGTGCCTATACCATTGGATTGGCCAGGCTATTTCCCGAACGCAATGTTATAGGCATCGACATCAAAGGAGACCGTTTGTGGAAAGGTGCCAAAGAAGCCGACGCAATGCAGCTGTCCAATGTCGCTTTTTTTACGGGCACAAGCAGAACAATTGATGCATTTTTTGCACCCAATGAAGTCGTCGAGATTTGGATTCCTTTTCCAGATCCTAGACCCAAAAATAGAGACATAAAACGACGCCTTACGAGTCCACGTTTCTTGGCTCTATACCAATCAATCCTTACAAAAGGAGGTATTGTGCATCTAAAAACCGATAGCGCGCTGTTGTTTTTCTATACCTTGGATCTACTCCAGCAACAAGGGCTTCGTCTGTTGGAACAGACTACGGATGTATATGCTTCTACTTGCTCTAATGCACATATGCTACAGCACAGCATTCAAACTGCTTACGAAAAACAGTTCCTGACCCAGGGATTACCCATTCATTATCTTTGTTTTTCCATGCCTGAATAACTGCCACCTGTTTTTTAGGCAGTTAGCATGCAAGGCGTACGCTGGATTTCAGCTCCGGGATATCCAAAGAATTTCTTACTTTTAAGAACGTACAAACAACCATTATTATATTATGGTTGTTCACTCATTTATGCAGCGTTTTTATGTCTACCTTCCCTTTTTACAAACAACCCGATGCAATGGATTGTGGGCTTACTTGTTTGCGCATGATTGCCAAAGTACTATGGTCGCACCGTATCGTTGCAAAAACTACGCACGCTTTCCGAAACCACACGCGAAGGGAGGTCATGATATATCAGACGACACTTGGCATCTATTAGAACCTGTATTACCCGGAAGAAAAGGTTGCTGGGGCAGAGTAGCCCAAGATAACCGCAGATTTATTAATGCCATTTTCTGGATACTTCGTACAGGTGTACCTTGGAGGGATTTACCCCCAGATTATGGAGATTGGGAAAATACCCATCGCCGATTTTCTCGTTGGCGAGATAAAGGGGTTTGGAAACGTATTTTGGAGCATTTGATTCAAGACCCTGATTATGAATGGTTGATGATAGATTCCAGCCACATCAAAGTGCATCCACATGCCTCTGGAGCAAATGGATTTTTTCTTATTTACCGCATCTCCATTTCATTTTAGTATATGTATAGAATGAAGATGCGGGATGGCGTCCTTACGACACGGCCCTTCTTGCTTCGTACTTTTGTCTTGATACAAGAGGACCAAAAATTTAGCATTGAGTAAAAAAATAGGAATAAAAACTTGACAAAGAGGGCAAAAGCAATATAAACGCGTGATTATGGGATGGACCAGAAAGAACGGTGAAGCTAAATTATCCTTAGGATAAGATAGATGGTTGTCCGACTAGGACTCGAACCTAGAATCTTCTGGACCAAAACCAGACGTGTTTCCATTACACTATCGGACAATACAATCAACCCTACACCACTACAACAGGATACTAATTTAGTAGTTTTTAGCTAAATAACAAAATAAAAACACAATCAATCTACCAATTGGGGAATAACAAGTCCTGCGGCATTGACTTCTTTTAATTGCACTTTATGCACGCTATTGGCCAACCCTTTTTGATACGGTAATTGCACCCGAATGTAGTTTTCGGTAAACCCCTCTATGGACTCTTGATCTATTTCATTTTCAAATAAAACTGTAGCAAACTGCCCCAATTGTTGGGTATAAAAATGCCGCAGTTTTTTTTCGGAAAGGATGCGCAACATGCTCGATCGGCGCGCGCGCTCCGATCGAGGTACTACCTCCGACATACTATTGGCTTGGGTATTGGCCCGTTCCGAATAAGGAAACACATGCAAATACGATACCGGCAATGCATTTAAAAATTGATAGGTTTCCAAAAAATCTTGCTCGTCTTCACCTGGAAACCCTACAATTACATCAACCCCTATGCAACAGGTAGGCATTTGTTGCTTGATTGAGAAAACCTTTTCTTGATACAAAGCAGTTCGGTAGCGCCGCCGCATTGCCTGTAAGATCTTATCGCTTCCAGACTGAAGAGGTATATGAAAATGAGGCATAAAACGTTTAGACTGTGCCACAAAGGAAATAATTTCTTCGTTCAATAAATTGGGCTCAATGGAAGAAATGCGAAACCGATCAATATCTACTATACGTTCTAGCGCTTGGATCAATTGAAAAAAATTAGCTTGCCGTTTGCTTTGAACGATGCCAAAATCCCCCAGGTTGATGCCCGTCAATACAATTTCTTTCACACCTTTTGAGGCAATTGCTTGCGCCTGCGACACTACTTCTGCAATGGTTGCACTGCGGCTCTTTCCTCTAGCCAATGGGATGGTACAAAAAGTACAACAATAGTTGCAGCCATCTTGCACCTTAAGGAAGGAGCGGGTACGATCGCCTATCGAATGCGAAGGGGCAAACGCAAGGGCATTTTTAATGGAAGAAGTCCGTATCAACGCTTGTTCATCTTGCTGCTTTTTATTAAAATCTGTGATGAAATCCAGCAATTTAAACTTTTCATTGGTACCCAACACGGCATCTACACCAGGTATTTGAGCAATTTCTTCTGGTTTCAGTTGTGCGTAACATCCAATGACTATAACAAACATTTCGGGAGCAATCCGTAAGGCATCTCGAACAATTTTAGCACATTTTCGATCTGCGTGTTCGGTTACGGAACATGTATTGATAACAAAAATATGTGGACCTTGTTCCAAGGCTACGGTTACAAAACCTTGTTCGCAAAACAAACGGCCAATGGCTGAGGTTTCTGAAAAATTGAGCTTGCACCCTAATGTATGAAAAGCAACTTTTTTCATGCTTTTAATATAATATGTGTAATGGTCTAGTTATCGGGGATGCATGGAACAAGAAAAAACTTGATGCACCTAACTTTTATGCATCCATACGTTCGATTGCCGACGCTGCCGCATCTGTTGACTGGGTAATTTTTCGGTACAGTACGTATAGTAGGGAGGCTACTCCTAGGAAACAAAAAAAGGAAACGATAAAAAAACCTAGACAGCTGCTTCCCCATAGCACATTGAACCACTGGGCAATGCCATAGAACAAAAAACCGACTCCCAAACCGAGTAATACAACCAGCAGTAAAACCAAAAAAATCAGCCAACCCAATGTGTGAACCATGGCCTGCAATGTCACTTTCCCCTCGGTAAGAGCGCACCGTAGGTACATTTTTATGCGTTCTACTGCATATATGATACCAGAGAGTTTACAAGTTATTTTTAGAAGTTTAAAGAACATTAGAACAAAGCTAGAAGAAACGTTTACCAATCATATGCTTCCCTCCTACATGCAAGGAGTTTGTGTGTATATTTAACCCCGTACTTTGACCATGCGTCTCAAGGACGAGGCATGCATGGTTCCCTGTGACCTAAAAAAACGCCAATTATCGTTTACTTCGTTTCGGTACTTGCTTGCGTAGAGATAACCAACCACTGCGCCGCTTAGCTGAGCGAGGCAATAGCCAGCTTGGTTGCTTTGCAGTTGTAGAAAAGCCAATGCAAGTAAGCACAAAACAAAATACTTTAAAGGCACTTTGGTTAAATAGAGATTGACCCGTATGCATGGTATAAAGATACAGGTAGCCACCATCAAAGCATAAATAGCTGCAGAAGGACCACCAAAATAGGCCGTTATACCTTTAAATGGAGGGGAAAATTGATGCAACAGACAAAAAACCAAGGCTCCTGCAAACTGCCCCAATCCATACAACCACCATAAATGCCGGAAGCGGGTTACAGCCCGTATGCAATTGCCAAGGTAATAAAGCATGACGACATTCCAAAATAGATCCAACAATCTCTTATGCACAAAAGAATGGGTTAAGATGGTCCATGGGCTTCTGAGCAGCAATGGATATAGGGAGGGCAAGGTCAGTTTTTGGTATACCATGTGGATAAAATTTTCGTATCCACAAATGTAACAAGAAGTGTTAAAGACAAAGAGCAATAAAAAACTCAAAATATGAAACAATATCAATCTTTTTAGTCCATTATTAGGTTGTGTAAATTGGTCTTTAACATAATTCAAAACAACATTCATACAATTTTATATAAACAAAATATCAAACGACAACAAAATATCAATAACAAGCAGCACCAAAAAAAATGTTTTAGACGCATACAATCAATAGAATACAATATATGTATACTTATATTCCGACAGCACACGGTGTAATTTACTATATTTTTAACAAACGATGGTGCATGAAACGAAAAAGAGACATCCAACTTATGGCTCTATGGCTGTTTCTTTGAAACACCGCCCTTGCCGCTCTTGCACCAATTATTTTTTTTACCTACCTTTTTTTGTAGGAAAAGTCATGCAAGGTTTGTATTTCAAAACATGACATGCCAATGGGGCATATCACATGCATAGTCTTATACTTACCCGTTGAGGATCACACAAAAACGGCTCTTATAAATCTTGAGTTTACTGTTCAAAACAAAAAAACAAAAAAACAATTCTATGAAGCATATCCATTCTATACCACATTTGCTTTGTCTCTCTATAGTAGCAATGGGGTGCCCAACCGTCCGCGGAGGCTCTACCTTAAAACCTGAAGCAAGCACAAGAAACGATAGAAACGATAGAGACAATTTTGACCCTAAAAGGCGCAAGATTTCGGGTTCTACGGACTGCCCCGAACAAGGTCCTAAGCAAAACCCCGAGCAAAGTCCTCAGCAAGGTCCTGAACAAAACCCCGAGCAAGCAAATTCTAGCAGAAAAGCTTCCAAAGCAGTAACAGAAAATGAGGAGTCGAAAGAAGAAACCACTCCTGGTACGTGTGATACGCATGCACTTGCTGCTACCTCCGCCAACCCTTCCAATGCCGGCTCGAATACTGGAACAGGCTCTCCTACTAGTTCATGCTCACCAAGCAAAAAGAGCCCAGTTGTTGCTCAATTAACGGCTTCCTCGATTGGGCTTCCTACGCTTATTCAGGGGCCATTGTCTACGCTTCCTAACGGCGTTCTGTTACAAGACCTTGAAAAAGTACAAGCCCAAAATGCCGCAACAAAAGCGCAAGAAGCTGTTAACAACCCGCAAGAAGCTGCGAAAAAAGCTGTTAACAAAGCGAAACAAGCTGCTGTATCTTACGAGGCGCTGATAAAAATAAGATGTGAAAAATTGAATTCGGCTAAAGAGATAAGTGATCTTGCAAAATCGGATGAAGAGGGAATAAAAGATCTCCAAACTAAAATCAGACAGGCCCAAGCATTAGTAGAGCAATTAAAAGAATTAAAAGCAGATGATCGGCAGGTTCAATCTTTCAAAGAAGCATTGAATCAGGCCAGTACAACGCTTCAAAATGCGCATACCCAGGTTCAGAACAAGGTAAAAATCATGCAAAAAAGATTTGGCTCATAACTAAGCAAGAGTAGTTATAAAAAAACTAATACAATGAATGAAATAGATACTTGATCGGAATCAAGATGCTTGGGTGGCTCAACTAGTCTGCACTGCACACCACGCCTTTGCACAAAAGGTGTGCATGGTGCTACGCAAATACTACCCATATATTTCCCTCTTTCCCAACGATGGAAATCCCTGGATATGCTCTTTCAGCAGTCTCAGCAGGACAAAAGACAATTTCTGCGGCTGCTGTTACGGCTTTCAGGTCTTGAAGCAAATCTTCGGCTAGCGGCTCACCCGGAATGGTCAGCAAGGCAATGGGCGCTTTAATCGAATATTGACCGTCTGCTTTGGCTTTGCGTACAAGTCCAAGTAGGTTTCTTAGCTGCGTTACCTGGTGCAACTGTTGCTCCGACA
>JAYTOH010000035.1:0-2118 GCA_043747895.1 Amoebophilaceae bacterium | reverse complement strand
ATTTTTACTAAGGATTCTATTGCCGCGACATGCCCATCTGCAGCCGCCAAATGGAGGGGAGCATTGCCATCGATGTCTTTTGCGTTTACGTTTATTCCTGGGAACTTTACTAAAGCTTCCATCATTTCTAAACGGCCTGCTTTAGCAACCCTATGCAATAGGGTTTTGTTTGAGGAATTTTTTGCATTTATATCTTCCCCTGAATCGAATATTTTTTTTACAAATGATATGTAATTTGCTTCAAATGCAGTCTCCAGAAGCGTCTGGTTATAGGCACTCTTTTTAGATATTTCTATCGCTGGAATTTGCATCAAAACTTTTGCGACCTCCATTTGCTGGTTCGCTACAGATGCATAGATCGCTGTTTGTCCTTTGTTGTCTTTTTTATTTACGTCTATTCCAGACTTAGCAAGTAGCTGCTGTACCTTGGTAAGGCATCCCTGTTCAGCAGCAAGTTGGAGTGCTATTTTCCCCCCTGCGTCTTGAGCATTGATGTTGAGGGTGCTAATAGTAAGCAACGCTGCCAAGAGTTCTGAATGGTTGCCTAAAATGGCATGGTGTAAAAGTGGCGTCCCGTTTTGGTCTATGTAATTGTTCCAATTGCCCCCACTTTCTCTCCACAGCAAGTTCCGGATAGAAACAGGATGATCGGTCTCCAGGGCGCAATCGAGCAGAGTTTGGCCTGCAACGTCTTTTCTATAAAAGTCTACGGAAACGTCTTCTTTTCGTGCCATAGCAGCGATGCATGTGTAGGATTTTTTCGCCAAGGCCAACCGAAGCAGTTGGTCGCTATCATACTTACAAGTGATGCAGCTTATATTGGCACCTTTTTTTACCAACTGTGCTATAACTTCGAAGTGATTTCCTTCAAACGCAAAACAAAGGGGAGTGTGGCCCTCTTGGTCTTCGCTATTGGCGTCGCTACCGGCCTGGAGCAATTCTTCCACACAACATGTGTGCCCTTGTGATGCTGCGCAATGTAAGGCCGTTTTACCAGTGGCGTCGCAATCGCCTACGACGGCGCGTTGTGCGGAAATTAACGCACGCAAAACGTCTAACACATCGCCCCATGCTGCGATGTGTATGGGTTGTATGTAAGAATTTGTCTTATCCATAAGAGCCCGTACATCCGCTCCCTTATCCAACAGCAATCGCACACATTCTATGTTTCCTTGAAATACGGCCAGATGCAAAGGAGTGATGTTTCCGTTGCCATCCATGTTCATAGGTTTGTTGATCCACTGGGCATTGGCTGCGATCCACTCGGCTAATTGGGTTGCGTTTCCTTTGTAGGCGGCGTAATGTAGCTTGTATTCGTCTGAAAGCGTTTCTTGCGTGGCATGCTGAATGAGCTTAGCGCCTGCTTTTTGGAGGACAACAAACCAGTCTGTCTTTGGGGGAATAGTATTGATGGACGTAGCATTGACGGCGGGTTCTGGTTCTGTTTGCTTAGGGACATCGATGCCGTACTGAACAGCTCTACTGCATGCTGTAAATGTAACTAGAACTAAGCATATATTGGTGTATGCGTTTCGAATTTGCTGCATATATATTTTGTTTTTTCTGTTTCTTTTATTGTTTTGACTTCCTAATCTTGTTACTATTTTTTTTGCTATTGTAGCCATAAATTTATAGGAAAATAATTTCTCGTGCAACTGAAGGAAGGTGTGCATGGCCATGACCTTCCTATACATCTCATATTCCGAGCCTGAAGGATTTGTATAAATGAATAATTTTGCTTATGTCACTTAGTCGGCCCTGTAATATTTTATATTTATTTGATAAACAATATAAAATTCCTTACATTTGTATCAAGAAACAACCAAATTTTGGTTATTCAGCCCACATTCCGGATCTTTCGAAAACTCCTTCGCAGTTATTTTCAGATTTTCATCTATTTAAAATTTCCCTTCCAACTTCCAATTCATAGGGTTTAATTCTTCCTACCCACATTCCGCACGGCTTTGTTGCATAGATCCGAAAAATAGTTTTATCCCCCTCTTTTTTGAAAAAATTTCAATTTTTCAGATTAACTCTAGAGAGAGGGGGCTGTTTAGTCTCATAGAATAATGGTATATTTATTTTTCAAATGAATCAAGCACAATACAGACAACAACT
>JAYTOH010000034.1:0-6070 GCA_043747895.1 Amoebophilaceae bacterium | reverse complement strand
TGGCCCGTGAATGTAATAGTTGTCCCATAGTTGTTGTCTGTATTGTGCTTGATTCATTTGAAAAATAAATATACCATTATTCTATGAGACTAAACAGCCTAGTGCTTTCTTTCCCTTGCCGGGCAGATATTCTGATCCATATCTTGCATCTGATGTAATATATACTCAATCAGATTCAAGTTGCGGGTTCTCCATATCCTCCGTACGGAAAACCGCGCCTTTGAAAAAAGGAGTGCATAGAAAGTGTTCAGGTAAAAAGGAAAAAGAAAGGGAAATCAGCGCTTTATTTTTTTGATACCTTGATATCAAGACAAAAGTAGGGAGCAAGAAGGACCGTGACGTAGGGGTAAAATGTTTGGAGAAACATTTGCTTCAAACGCGATACGCAAGCATTTTGATGAATTTTTGTTAAATTCGCTAAATTGCGTTTAAATATATGTAGTTCATCTATAATCTATGGAAAAACAAGTGGCGTTACCCTGGTTTGTATTTTGGTTGAAAAAAGTTTTTCCTATTACGAGGAAAGAAAGAAAAAAAGTTTTCTTATTGCTTGTATTAAAATTTCTCATTTCTTTTGTTTACTGCATTCTAACATCCCTGAAAGATACGATTTTGGTTACTTCCAACCACTCCGCTGCAGAAGTAATTCCCATTGTAAAAGGATCGCTTATTTTCCCTATTTCTGTGGCTGTATTGGTTTTATACACCAAATTAAGCAATCATCTGAAACAGGCTACTCTTTTTTACAGCACGGTACTCTTTTTTTTTACTTTTGTCCTACTCTATGGGTTTGTTTTGTACCCAAATTCAGGTAGCGTAAGTCCACATGCTACGGCCGATTTTCTTAGTGCTTGCACCGGGGGCAAACACCTCCATTGGATTGCCCTATTTCGACATTGGATTCACGTTCTCTTCTTTATTTTTGCAGAGCTTTGGGGACAATTGGTTCTTATGGTCCTGTATTGGAGTTTCGTAAACAACGTGTGTAATATATACGATGCCAAGCGGTTTTATGCCCTGTTCATTGCTGCGGGAGATGTTGCACTGATTGTCACAGCTCCGCTGATTGTAGCGTATACGAAAAAATACAAGCATATGGGGTTCCTTTTTACGGTACAAGCGTTACTGGTTTATGTTGCACTATTGTGCCTCCTAATTATAGGAACCTATACATGGGCCAACTGCGTCGTACAACCCAATACAGGAGGACCCAACCCGTCCATTCCCAATAAAAAACTACGTTTGTCTCTGTGGGCTAGCTTAAAGCACGTTGCTTCCTCTCGCTACCTTATGGGACTGGGTACTATGATGGTTGCGTGCAGCCTTTCTATAAATCTCGTAGAAGGCACTTGGAAATCATACCTCAAAGAGACATTTAGTAAATCTTGTGATTATCAAATTTTTACATCTAAAATTTCGTTTTGGACAGGCGTGTTAGCGTTGGTTACTTCTTTATTTTTTAGCGGCGGCATTTTGCGTAAACTTGGCTGGAAAGCAACGGCGCGTATCGCCCCCATTACGGTAGGAACAATGGGGTGTTTGTTCTTTTTTCTAAGCTATACTAGAACAAATTTGGGTTTGTTATCGCATGGGATAAGTTCCAACCCAGTCTTATACCTGGTCATCTTTGGAGGTATTCAAAACGTGACCGCGAAAGTAGTCAAATATACATTCTACGACAAAACAACCCAAATGGCTTACATACCACTTGATCCAGAGTCCAAGGTAAAAGGGAAGGCAGCTGTGGATATGTTGGGTTCTCGTTTGGGCAAAGCGGGATCTTCTTGGATTCAGATTATTTTATTGGAACTGTTTCATACCAATAGCATTCAACCTCTTTCTGGTGTATTGTTTGTTTTCTTGCTCGGTACCACAATTTTGTGGTACCGAGCAACGTATGAAGTTGGCCAACAACTTGCTGTTTTGGAAAAAACAGAAGCCGATACCCTTGCAAGTAAAACGGTATAGTTTCCTGGTAAATAGCGCTCTTTCAGGACAAAGTGTTGGTTGAGGTATTTTTAGGAATCCGGATTTTCAAAGGTGCGCGTGGCAGTGCGGGTTAGGTTCTGGAACCTGCAATTCGAATCTGATAAACCAACATTCCGCACAAAAAATCATAGCTGATTAATTTGCAGATATTTATTATTTTTCTATGCACTCCTTTTTTCAATCAGCGCTTGATTTTTTGGTACTTTTGTATCAAGACAAAAGTACGAAGAAAGAAAGGTCGTGTCGTAGGGACACCATCCCGCATCTTCATTTTAATTCAATATAGCGTATCGTACGCTACATACAATCATGAAACCATTAACCATACTTGGCATTGAATCTTCTTGCGATGAGACGGCTGCATCTGTGGTGCAAAACGGGAAAATTCGAAGCAATGTCGTAGCAAGCCAACTCGTCCACGCATCTTATGGAGGCGTAGTTCCGGAGCTTGCAGCCCGTTCGCATCAGGTAAACATCGTACCTGTCATCACCGCAGCACTGGAACAAGCAGGCATCCAAAAAGAAGCCTTGCATGCCATTGGATTTACACAAGGACCTGGTTTATTGGGCCCGTTGCTCGTAGGCAATTGTTTTGCCAAAGCATTGGCTTTTGCACTTAACATCCCCCTTATTGGCGTGCACCACATTCAAGCCCATGTACTGGCCAATTTCATTGAAGAGCCTCAACCAGACTTCCCTTTTCTCTGCTTAACCATTAGTGGAGGGCACACCCAACTTCTGTTGGTAAAAGAATGCCTATCTATGGAAGTGTTGGGCCAAACACAAGACGATGCCGTAGGCGAAGCCTTTGATAAAATAGCAAAACTCATGGGTTTAACCTATCCAGGTGGCGTGCTCATAGACCGGTATGCGCAAGGAGGCAATCCCACTACTTTTGCATTTCCCCTAACCCAAATGCCTCACCTGGATTTTTCCTTTAGCGGCATTAAAACAGCTTTTGCCCGATTTATAGAAACAAAAACACCCGCATTCGTAACAGTACATCGTTCGGATATCTGTGCGAGCATTCAAGCGGTATTGGTGCATGTACTGCTCGATAAATTGTCCAAAGCCGCACAACAAACGGGCATACGCACCATTGCCTTAGCCGGTGGTGTAGCGGCAAACTCCTACTTACGCCAACAGTTGAACGTACGGGCCAAAACACACAACTGGAACTGCTTTGTCCCAGCCATTCCCTATTGTACCGACAATGCTGCCATGGTAGCAATAGCAGCTCATTACAAATATAAAATGGGTGAATTCGCAGACTTAACCACGCAATCTTCCCCGAGAATGGAGTTGCAAAACAAAAAAGAGACATGAAATACCAAAGTTTTTACCTTGTATCTCGTACAATAGATGCTATAAAAAATTGAATGGCACAGGAAAAAGTTGCAATTTAAAAAAAAGTTAAATAAATTTCCAACAGAAGGGCAAAGAAAGGCATTGCCACTAAAAAGAATGAATCAATCGTTTTAGTGGTTTCACGCTGCTCAATGGGGCGGAAAACACCGTATAGACACAAAAGTACTGTTTCATAACGCATCTTGCATTGGCTTGTGTCTTTCTAATCTATTTTAAAAGAAAGGAAAGAAAATTTAAGTGGTTGAAATGCTTTGCTAAGGGTTCTTTGCAACCGCCTCAGTATAACAATAGGCGCCTATGGGTAAGGTCTTGTTGCAACCTCCTGGTGAAAAATCCCAAACAATAAGGACAAGCCCCTTTTTTTATTGACAGCATAAGTTGCGCTTGCATTTTTACACAAGGAAACCTGAAAACTTTTTAAAGCCCTAAGAAAGGGAAACGTGTCGACGTTCCAAGGCCGTTACAATGGAACATTGTATCGGTTCGAGTTGTAGGACATTTCTGCATAGAAAACCGCAGCATAGGCAGAGGTATATGTTATGTGTGGTTTGCGTACGGAAGCATGCCAAAGTGGACCCCTAGAAGGTTTCGTTACAACAACCCCGTTCCCTGAAAGCCTGCATATAAATTAACGCGAATTCGGAATTAGAAATATGATGTATATTTTTGATTTAAAGATGTATAATTTATATAATTTGTAGCTATTTTTCTTGTGTAATAGCATGATGTTTTGGGGTTATTGAAATAATATTTCACATTGATTATTAAGATATAAGGATTGTTACGTGGCATAATAGCACATTTTTATGAAAAAAAACTGATTGATTTACAGATCAATAAAATTCTCTAATCCCGAACTCGCGTTAAATTACAACCCATATGAACATAGACGTATCAATTAATAGACGTATCAATTATAGGATTTTTCTTATTGACCAGTTTAGGTATAGGTTTCTACTATAGTAGAAAGGTCAAATCGTTTCAAGAATATGCCATAGGCAGCCATGCTGTTTCAACCCGTACCTTAACGGCTAGCATTATGGCGACTTGTTATGGAGGCGCTTCTTTGAGTTTAGGCATCGAAAATACCTATCAGAGTGGCCTCTATTTTGGATTGGCTCTGGTATTTGGCTCCTTTTTTGCACTATTGATTGGAAAAATTTTTGTGCCTCGTATGCAGAGTTTTATGGTTCATATGTCGCTTGCAGAAACGATGAACGAATGGTATGGTGCGAAAGCACGTTTGGTGACAGCTTTGTTTGGCTTGCTGCGGGGAATAGCATCTTTAGCATTGGAATTCAATGTTTTATCTAAGCTGATATCGGTATTCTTCGATGCGTCTGGTATTTGGCCTACCCTGATAGCCGCAATCGTTGTAATAGCCTATTCCAGCTTTGGTGGCATACGCGCCATCGTTGCAACCGATGTACTGCAATGCATTACGTTTGGGTTATTTGTACCGATGTTGTTTCTCTTTTTGTGTTACAACATCACACACCCGATACAAAAACTGCATGCACTTTTTACCGAAGAAGCCAAATTTAATTTGGTCTCCATACTCCGTCCAAATCTGCAATTTGTATCCTTGCTCTTTCTGATTGGTTCTTTTATGCTACCGGCACTTTTGCCCGCACAAGTACAACGTATTTATATGGCTAAAAATGTCCTACAAGCCAAAAAAGCATTTTCTTATGCTACCTATATCGCACTTCCCCTTACCATACTGATGGTTGCAATCGGGGCTTTGTTGTTTGCCGAAAACCCGCATCTGCTTCCAAACGAAGTATTGCCTTATTTAAAGCACCAGTTTGGGTTTCCTGGCTTCTCTGCCCTGTTTTGTATTGCGGTCCTGGCCCTGGTTATGTCTACTACCGATTCCGATTTGCATGCAGCTTCTGTATTGGCCGCGCACGATGTGTACCATGTCCTGAATTTGAAAAAGACCAAGCCATTAACCCTGGTACGGTTGGCCTCCATTTTTCTTGGCATCAGCAGTCTGGCACTATCGTTCGCTGCAGACGATTTGTTGCTGCTTACATTATTTGGGTATGCTATTTGGAAACCGGCGTTCACCATACCGGTTTGGATGGCTCTCTTTGGATTTAGAACTAGGCCGGCAGTGCTTTTTTTAAGCATGGCTACTGGAGGGTACCGCACTTAGCTGGGACAGCTGGATGCGGTGGCTCGGTGTTTCCGTGTACATTCCGGGGGTAGTCTGTGGCATGCTAGTCAATTTATGTACGTTGTTTTTGTTGCACTACATGCTGCCCAAACTGCCACATACCGGCTGGGTGGGCATTCAAAACTGTACTGCTTTAGAGCAACAAAAACAAGAAATAAAACGCTGGTTTACACACTTAGATGCACGATTGCAAGCACTCTTGTCGAGTTCCTATTGGGCAGGAAAGTTGCCACGTGAAGCCAGGCATTTCTTTAGTTTAGGTCTCTACCTCATCCTGATTTCATTGGTAGCACTTTGGTACATGAATAGGCGGTATTTTATGCCCTACATTTATTGGTACATGGGCGTGATGGCCGCAGGAGCACTTTGTTTTGCATACCCTACCCTCTTATCGTATAAAAAAAGAGGGTGCCACTCTGTACGCATGGCCTGGTGTTTAGTCTCATAGAATAATGGTATATTTATTTTTCAAATGAATCAAGCACAATACAGACAACAACTATGGGACAACTATTACATTCACGGGCCAGA
>JAYTOH010000033.1:0-6967 GCA_043747895.1 Amoebophilaceae bacterium | reverse complement strand
CCCAATCTCCTCAGGAGATTTTACGACCAACATTTTTTTAAATTCTTCCGCTGTGTACGATGGTGGTACATAAGGATTGTGGGTATAATACGCTTCAGCCTCTTGTGAAGCGTAATGCCTATGGCATTTTCCAGCATACAATGCCATAGCAACAACCGTTATCCAACTGCTAAAAAAACATTTTTTTTTATTCATTTACACTTAATTTTTATTTTCAGCGTCTGCCTTGTTGTGTCCTCATTTGTGCTTTCTGAGCCGGATGGTAGCTGTAGTTGCAATCATAGGGTGCTAAAGCATAGTACTGTTCCTCTTCCGTAGAGGTTGTTTGGCCGGGCTGGAGCCCATAGACTTTTTTCCTGTAACTTTCCCAGGTATAATTAACTGGATCTGGCAAACTGCTTAACGCTGTGTCGTCTATACCATTGATGACTACGTCTACCCATTTGAGCTTTTGTGCCTGGGTGCCATATGCCTCCCAGTCTCCATACATCGACTTTTCGTATAGTTTTTTGTCAAATGTTTTGAGCGATATGCCCATTTTTTTAGCTATAGCGCCTCCTAGACGTTGCCACGTTTCGGCAAGACTTTCGTATGCTTCTTTTCGTTCGCGTAAATTTTGGGCAAACCACCCATAGGAAGTAGGTTGATGGTGCAAAATGACGGCATTGGGATATGCATACGACTTGATCGCCAGGGTAGTAAGTATAGCTGCCATGGAGGCCGCATATTTTTTTACTACTACGTAAACAGGGGCTTTGCTGTGCTTCATAGCTTGCAAAATGTCCCATCCGGCTAGTACAGATCCACCTGGGCAACTATCCACAATAAGAAATATAGGATACGTACTCTCTTTGTTGTTAAAATATTGAATTCGATCAATGATGTAATGGGCTATCCAAGGAGTAATACCGGCATTTAGTGCGATGCAACGGTCTGAAAGTACCAATACATTGTCTGCCTTGCGCAAAGGATTTTTTAAGTAAGTGGGTTGCGGCACTAGGTGTTTTTCTCGCTCTACTTTAGATTGTAGTTGAGCAACTTCGGCTTGCAAGCGGTTCTTGGTCTCTTGCAATACTTGCGCCTGACTTTTCTGAAGCAGCGCTTCCCGGTCTAACGTTGCAATTTTAATGCTTTCTGCTGCCATTTGTTTGTTGAACGTAACTTGTGCCAACTCTAGCTCTGCCATCAGCTTTTCTTTTTGCATCTGCAACAAACGAATGGATTTTTCATGTTCTTTTCGAATAGCCTCCTCTTCAATTTCGCTGAGCAAACGTTTGTGCTCTTTTTCAAGACGCAGTTGCTCAATCTGTGCTACAAGACTCGACAGTTTTTGCTCCAAGCGCGCTCTATTGAGCGCATTTTCTGCTTCCAATTCATTTTGACTTTTGACTTTTGACTCTTCAAGAAGCGCTGTTTTTTGCTGAGTAGGCTTCTTGGGTAGCGGCTTCATTTTTTTGGCAACCTGAATTTTAGTTTTTTTTGTGTCGGGAACAAGTGCTTTGGCGGTTAAACAGGGAGCAGTCGATGCCAAAAAAAACAAAAAGATGATTCCTTTCTTATAATGTGTATGTGCCATATATCAAAAATGAACGTTTGCTTTTTTAAAGAGTCTTTCCTTGCCCCACGTCCAATACGCAAGCATGCGATAGGATGCACTTTGCGCATGGGTGTGGCAACCAACATCCTGCTTTACCACATTACAGCGTTGTCCGGCTAGGGGTCGAACTTAGAATTTTCTGGCCCAAAACCAGACGTGTTGCCATTACACTACCGGACAATAAAACAATGGTAACGTATCTTAATGGGTTTTGTGTCGATGCAACACATCCGCAATTAAACTTAACACAGCAGACAAATGTTAAGAGCAAATATACGAATTAGTATTGCTTTAAAAAAGCGAAGGCGACATACATGACCCGAAAAACAGCGCATTTTGTTGCCCTATCACAAAACCCGTCAATGGTTTTTGTATAACCCGCATTCCGCATAGAAAAGGTGGATAAATACCTTCCGGTTTCCTCTAAACATGGTTCAAAAGTCACGATGGGTCAACGTGTAGCGGCTATGATCCTGAATGGACTAGGCTTTATAGACGACCGTTTATACATGTTTCCTGAGTTTTTAGAAAACAAACCTGTAGACCGTCTCTTTGGCAGCCATGGTCGCACCCATAATTACTGCTGCATGGATACAAGCAAGCATTCAAAAAGAAGTATTGCATGCCATTGGTTTGACACGAGGAGCTGGGTTGTTGGGTCCCATTGCTCGTGGGGGAATTGCTTTTCCAAAGCCTTGGCTTTTGTACCCCATATTGCACTCATTGGGGTGCACCGCATACACGCCCATGTATTGACTCATTTTGTTCGTAACAGGTATCTACCAGCAAGGGTGTGTAACTGCTCCTTACCGCCAATGCATCACACCGTTCGTTTTCTACATGCCCAGCATGTCCTTTAATCCAACAAAAACGTACACGATGCCTTTGATACACCTCCCAGAAACGTTTCCATAGATCTGGATTTTTTTTCTCCTTAAAATTGGTTTTCAACCAATTTTTGAGCCATCCCTTTTCTACGGCATCCACTACATATTTGGAGTCTGAATAGACTGTAACCTCCTGTCCAGGCTTTTGCAAAGCCTCTAGGCCTACAATAACCGCTAACAATTCCATACGGTTGTTGGTGGTCTTCCTATACCCTTCCGTTAACTCTTTAGCACATCGGTCGGTCTTTAAAATTACCCCATATCCACCTGGTCCTGGGTTCCCCCTAGATGAACCATCTGTATAAATGTGAATCATGTATTTTTCAAAATTTGAAATCGATACCGGTAACCTCCCATGCTTCAACCACACTGATGGGCTTCTCGTAAAAAACGACTGGATCTGGTTCGATATTTTTGCGAATATTGCCGGGTAACCATTCTTTTTTCCCCTCTTGTAGTACCAATATGCGTATGGCATAGGTGCCCGGTGGCACCATTTTAAATTGATAGTTTTTTTGATTTCGAATGGAATCTACAACTTCGTTTTTTTCGTTTAAAAGGTCAATGCGGAAACAACCATGGGTGGTTTCTATGGTTCCAGAAACAGTGCCCGTCTCTGCTTCGTTTCTAAGGACATAGGTGCTATCTATTGGTTTGCTTTTCTCTTGATCAAAGGCAATACATGCTCCCGCATCCATTTTAAGGGCAATGGAACGTTGTATGGTTGTATGTGCACTTGCGCCTTCTTTTTGGGTGGTAGTAAATTTTTTCAGCTCTTCTTCAGAAAAATTCTTTTTTATAGTCAATTGTGTTTTCGTTGCGTTCCAATGCAATGCCTCTTTTGTAAGGCCAATCTTTTCTTGATGCTTCCCTTCAAAGTAAAGCAACGATGCATGCACTTTTGCCATAGGCTTGTTGAAGGAAATGGTCTCCTTAAAGCGGGGTACAATAGAGGGAATCGGACGTGGTTTGAGGCTATGGGTTAGGCGTTTTACATCCTGTTTGCCCTCTTTGAATCGGATGGTTACCTGCTTTTCCAACAACACATGCAACGTGTCTTCTGCCATTAGTTTCAACTCAAAATCCTCACCTCCTAGCATACCCAACGTATTGTATACGCATACCGTTTTAGGAGCGGTGGGGTCAACAAAACTATAGAGCTGCGTGTTTGTTCCTACCACCTGAACCTGAAGGGGAAAAACAGCATACGTTTTCACAGGTTTATTCAACACTATTTCACACAATCCCTTTTGTGGTACCACACGTAAAAGCTTAAAATCACGCACATCGGCTGCTACCAAAGGTACTACAATATCTTCGCGGGAATCTGTTAAATCAATAGGATCACGCAAAAATCCGTATTTTTCTTTTTCATAATCAATTTCGCATGCGTGTTTTTTTCCAGTCATAGCCCGTATGTAATACCGACCCAGACGTATGCGTTCTATGGTAAAATTACCCTCTTTGTCACTGGTGGTATAGTAATCAGGCTCTCCCTCTCCTTTGTCGTTCCATTCTTTAGGGTCCCTTTCGGCATTGTATAGAAAAACATGGACGTCTCCCACGGGCTTGTTGGTTAGCAAATCTTTGATGCATCCTTTCGCTGTAATGGGATCTATGAAAGATCCTGTGCTAAACGTCAATACAGCATTGGTTGCTTTGGTGCCTTCGTGGATATCCTTGACTACATCATTAAAATGCATAGCATAGGTGGCATCTTCTTTTAAAGGAACATTCAACGTTACTTTTAACGTATTCCCACATACTTTATAACTATAAGGTTGTTTGTTTTTGGGTTTATCCAACTTAGGCATCACCTTTAGTTTGGCATATACGTTCTCTACCGAAATGTCTTTATCAAAAGTCAGGGTAATTTTTTTTCTTTTGAAATTCAATGACTCATTTTCTGGAACAGTACGAATGAGCATAGGTGGGCGTTCATCTGGAGGGCCGCCTTCTGGGGTTTGTACCGTGACACACGAAACAAGCAATCCGACCACACATAAAATAGCATTCCAGAAAACGTTCCGAATTGTTGTCGTTACAAGCATGGATCAAAATACATAATCTACGTTATGAAACCGTTTCAATGAAATCATTCCAACAGCCTTTATATGTGGAGAATGGGGGATTCGAACCCCCGACCTTCTCGATGCCATCGAGACGCTCTAGCCAACTGAGCTAATCCCCCAATCACTCGTATAAGTATAACATTTATTGCGCAATACATCAAACGGTGGGCATGTACGCTCCCTGACAAAAGGCTACAACTGCTTTTCCACCCAAAATAAATAGACAACTTAAAGTTAAGAACAGTGTAACGAAGCAACAACATCTTTATTAAGAAACACGAATACCTGCACATTGGGTTGCAATGGCTCGTGTATACAGGGTCAAAGAAAAAAGAAAAGGGGAGGGCTTCTCGCAGCTTTTATCAAAAAAACAAAAAAACAAAAAAATGATAATGTAAAAGAGTTTCTAGCAACAAACCCTCTTTCACACGCCACAAGAAGCCCAGGATCGAAAAAAATCTTACAAGGGGACTACATTAAAACGCAAGGCACAAGCAACTTCCTCATGTAACGCAACAGTGGCTTGGTACGCTCCTATTGTCTTAATAGGCCCATCCAACGTGATGCAAGCATAATCCAATACAATACCTTGTTCTTTCAGCGCTCTCGAAAGTTGTAAGGGAGTAACAGAACCAAATATTCTTCCTCCTTCGCCCACTTTCGCTTTCAGCACTAGGTTGCATGCAACCAAATTGGCTAGGAGCGCTTGCGCATCTGCTTTTTGTTTTACTGCCTTGCTGGCTGCCTGTTTTGCGTTTTCAAGTGCAACTTTTTTTACTCCTTGATCAGCCACAACAGCCAATCCTTTTGGAATAAGGTAGTTCCTCGCATAACCAGGCTTAACCGCAACGATGTCTCCTTTACGCCCTAAGAAAGGACATTTGGCTTTTAATAATACCTCCATAGTACAAAAATTACTTTAGGTTATCCGCTACATACGGAAGCAATGCCAACTGCCGCGCGCGTTTTACAGCACATGCCACCTTCTTTTGGTATTTTAGGCTATTTCCTGTAATACGCCTTGGTAGCACCTTGCCTTGTTCGTTTAAGAATTTCATCAAAAATTCAACACACTTATAATCGACATATTTAATGCCGTATTTTTTGAAACGGCAAAACTTTTTAGGAACCGTTTTTTTTTGTATTGCTTCGTTTAATAACGTCATGATACCAACTCTCTCTTAACTTCGCTTTGTTTGTCTTCTTTTTGTACTACTCGTCTTTCTTTGTTGTGCGCTATTGCATGACCATCTAATGCGAAAGTCAAAAATCGCAATATTTTTTCATCACGAGAATAAGTTACTTCTAGTTCTCTGATAAGCTCAGGAGCACTGGTAAACTCTATTAAATGGTAAAACCCATTTTTTTTGTGTTTGATTGGGTAAGCCAATTGCTTCAATCCCATTTCTTCCTCATGTTCTATGGTAGCATTGCGCTCCTTTAAAAAAGATCTATATTTATGAATAGCTTCTTTTGTTTCATTGCTAGAAAGTACGGGAGTTAGTATAAATACGGTTTCGTAATGTTTTAATTTCATATGTACATTATTTCCTGCCAACTGGTGCTACAGTAGACAAAGTTCTAAAAAAAAAAGTATAAAGTCAAGTTCCTTACGGAAAAAAACAATATGAACGTAAAAATAGAACCAACTTGGAAAAAGGAATTAGAGGGAGAGTTCACACAAACCTACTTCCAAAAATTAGTCGATTGCATCAAACAAGCATACCTAACACAAACCATTTACCCAAAAGCAAAACACATCTTTAGGGCTTTTGATCTTTCCCCTTTCCCTCATACAAAGGTAGTAATCTTAGGGCAAGATCCCTACCATGGCGTAGGTCAAGCAGATGGATTGGCTTTTTCGGTCCCAGAAGGCATAGCCTTTCCTCCTTCTCTCCGAAACATTTTTGTAGAACTCCAGGAAGATACCGGACGCCCAATACCATCTTCGGGTTCGTTGGCACAATGGGCAAAACAGGGTGTACTGTTGCTCAATGCAACACTTACAGTAGAGGCATACAAGGCAGGTTCGCACCAAAACAAAGGATGGGAGCAGTTCACAGACGCAGTCATACAGACCTTGGCTGCGCATAAAAAGCATGTGGTATTTATATTATGGGGAAGTTATGCGCAACAAAAAGCCTCCTTTATTGATCCATCGAAGCACTTGATACTGAAAGCTGCACATCCTTCTCCATTGGCTGCACACAGGGGCTTTTTTCATCAAAAACCGTTTAGCAAAACAAATGCCTACTTAACCGCTACTGGTCAGACGCCCATTCAATGGTAACAACCCATTGAGACAAAGTTAAGTGTTTAGTCTCATAGAATAATGGTATATTTATTTTTCAAATGAATCAAGCACAATACAGACAACAACTATGGGACAACTATTACATTCACGGGCCAGA
>JAYTOH010000032.1:0-15348 GCA_043747895.1 Amoebophilaceae bacterium | reverse complement strand
AAATTATTTGTACAGCCAGGCGATTGTATACAACCAGGAAAGGTTCTCGCATGCATTGCCATCCAGCCCGATGCCCAAGCAGTGGAAAAGGCGAAGCATGCCTTGCACCTTGCTTCCATTGTACGCAAACAAGAAAGGGCAAGTTATATGAGAAACAAACAACTTTTTGCCAAAAAGATGCTTGCTAGGTCTGTCTATGAAACTGCATTGGCCGATTTTGAAAAAGCCAAACAGCATTTTGAAACAGCTCAGAAACAACTACAAATTGTACAACATGGATACATTAAAGGAAACGGTACCAATGGCAACCGGATCAAGGCTACCAGCAAAGGGACGATTTTGGAACTTCCCGTGAAAGAAGGGGGGGCGGTCCAAGGCGTCAGTAACCAAGCTTCTGGTACGGTAGTAGCTGTTATAGCTGATATGGATGATTTTTTATTTACCGCATATGTAAGCGAACTCGACGTGGTTCATCTCTCCAAAGGCATGTCGTTTGATATTGCTTTGAATGCGGACAAAGAGAAAAAGTTTCGCGTTGTCCTAACCAAAATTGCACCTAAGGCAAGTGAGCAATCACTTGAAAAAGGAGACGTAAAATTTGAAATAGAAGGATTGATTAAAAGTCCGAAAAATGCAAAAAAATTCCTTCGAGTAGGCTATATAGCTCTTGCAGAAGTAACCGTACAAAAAGCCACCAATGTCCTAGCTGTTCCGGAAAAATACATTCACTCCGAAGGGAAAAATTACTTTGTATGGTGCTTAGAAGCAGGCCAAAAAATCAAAAAAAACGTTGTCTTAGGACTTTCGGATGGTTTGTATGCAGAAGCAATAAAAGGATTGAATGAGAAAGACCAACTGATTGTAGAAGAATAATATGATTCGAATTGAGAATCTATATAAGGTATACCAAAACGGTAGTACCAGTCGTTCGGTACTAAACGGCATAAACTTTTTTCTTGAAAAAGGAGATCTGGTCGCCCTCATGGGCCAATCGGGTGCTGGAAAATCTACACTTTTAAATATTATTGGCATACTAGACCACTACGACAGTGGAGCGTACTATTTAAACGGTGTTCCTATAAAAAATTTGTCCGCCCAACAAGCCAGCACGTATAGAAGCCAGTTAATTGGATTTGTTTTTCAACGTTTTCATCTTATCCCATTTAAGACAGCTTTGGAAAATGTAGCCCTGCCGCTGTATTACCAAGGAGTGGACTGGAAAGAACGTTACAAGCGGGCACATGTTATGCTGGACCGAGTAGGTTTGGGCGCACATGTGCACCACCGGCCGAACGCCCTTTCTGGAGGTCAACAACAAAGGGTTGCCATTGCACGGGCACTTGTAACAGCTCCTCCCTTGATTTTAGCAGATGAACCAACAGGAGCATTGGATAGCAGTACTTCACACGAAATTATGTCCCTGCTGAAAGAAATGAATAAAGCAGGCAACACCATTTTAATTGTGACCCATTCTTCACAGGTAGCACGCCAATGCAACAGCATTCAAGAAATCATAGATGGAAAAATTATTCAATAATTCAGTAAATAACTTAATTTCAATGAAAAAATGGACTCAAACCTTGCGTGTAGGCTTGCTGGTCGGTGTCGCTTGCCTGCAGTTTAGCAAGGCAGATGCCCACCAGAAACCGATAACGTTACAGGAGGCGATTGCGCAGGTGTTGCAAAAAAACGTAGACATACGTATCGCTAAGAAAACAGAAAAAGAAGGGTTAATTGCCAATAATATAGCTAATTTTAATACCTGGATGCCTAAAGCCCGTATTGTTCTTGAAGACCAACAGACATGGGCCAACGGAAGTAAAAAACATGCCTTGCGGCTCGATCCACTCATTGCATTGGAATGGAGCTTGGGCCGGTTTTCAGACAAGGTGTTTGATACCCTTATCCGAAAAAAAGATAAGGCATTGCACCAACTCAGGACAACAAAGGTAGTAGCAGAAAAGGTAAGGGAAACCGTAGGTGCTTACTATGCATTGGCATTGGCACAAAAGAAAAGTGAAATCGCACATACTGCTATTCAAATTGCTACCAGTCGCCTCAAAACCGAAGCACAACGGTTGAGATTGGGGCTGATCTCCAGATTGGGTTATTTGCATGCAGACGTAGCCCTTAAAACGGCTCAATTAACTTTTTTAAAGCAACAAGAAGCCCTTAAAACAACGCGCCGAACATTTAATTTACTTTTGCATGTACCGTTAAACGAGGCCACCGTAGTCGAAACCAAGGTAGCCATGAAACCTCTATGCAGTAAGGAGTTGGGTACCAAAACAGAACCCACGAATTGGGATGCGGTTATAAAGGAGAAAGAGCTCCGAATAGCTGCAGACCGGCTCAAAAAATCAAAATGCATGCCCTTGGCTTGGATCAACTTCTCGAGTACTCTGTGTTCAGATGGGTATACCTATGCGTGGGGTAGTGACATCATAGATCGAACGAACAAGCACTACGCAGGGATTGGGTTAGCAGTTACGTTTGATTTGGGGACGTTTTTACTGTGGCCTGCACAAATAAAAGTAGCCCGAGTAGCGTTTGATAAGGCAAGTATGGCATTGGAAAAACAACAAGAAGCAATGGCAGGAGACATGGAAAACAAACGCTGGAACTATCGCCAAGCCATAGCAGTACATAAAATTGCGGCTGAGCATCTCAAGCTCAACAAACAAAAGTTAGCTCTTGTCAAGGAACAATACCGCCTCAAGCAAACAGAATTGCTCAAATTGCAAGAGGCACAAGCAGCTGTACAAGAAGTAGAAATCATATTGATAGAGGAAGCCTTTAAAGTAAAAGAAGCAGAATATGAACTTTATCCATTCACCATGGGCTGTTAAACACAGGCCACGGTGTACGTGCTTAACGCTATTGGGTATTTTGTGGTTTGTTTGCCCTATTGCCTCGGTACGGGCTAAAAAACAGGGATCTTCCATATGGAAGCAGGTAACAAAAGGGTGTTACGAAGAACACCTCGAAGTGCATAGGATGCCCCTTGGGGGATATAAGAAACAAGCTTCTTCTTCCCCACAGATGCCTGACCAGATATCGTTAGACCAAACAAGCATGCTAGATCAGCTGTTGGCCAAACGGAAAATGGCCTATGAATGTTTTGGTCTATTCAAAGGCTATACCATACAAGTCTACATGGGGAGTAGCAGAAAAGCAGCCTTACAAGCACAAGAAAAAGCCATTCTGTTTCAGTCAATGTATGTTCCAGAGCTGCACTACCGGCAGCCAAACTATATGGTCCGGCTGGGATTTTTTTCCAACAAACTAGAAGCTTATACAGTCTATGTAGTATGCGCTACAAAAATGCTTGGGGTCATGATACGGCCTTATACCATTGCTAGAGCGCTCTATTTAAAAGACCTCCTTGGGGAGGTACCTACCAATTTGGGCATTGCTAATTTAGAATAGCTCGTTGACCATTCGACTTTGCCATCATTAATTTGATGGAATACCGTAGCATATGCATACACTTACTGTAACATTTTGTTTTTTCGATGCATTCTAGCTAGAAACTGCCTAAATCCCGCACTTGCGTTAAATGAACCCTATATTTTACCAATTATGTTCATTTTCACTGGCCTAATTGGTTCTGCATGTTGGTTCAATGTACCCTGTCTTTCTGCTTCTTCATGTATGCATAAACAGGTATCCCACTGACCAAAATGAGACTCCACACCGTAACGTGTAGCCAACTTATGGCAGATACAATCATCCATGCCGAGAAGCTTCCTGCACACAAAGCTACCATACACGAACTACAGGTTCTTTTTATGCTGTTGTTCCATAAAAGTTTTCCGTAAGCACAAGCGGAAAGCAAGTAAAGCCATAAAAAAATAATTACGGAAACGTCAATCAAATCCAACAGTTGCTGTTTGAGGCTGCTGTTGAGTGTAAGCACCAGAAAGGGAATAATCCCTAAAGCAGAAATTGCAATACTGTATTTTGGGGCACTGTAACGATTGGTTTTGGCAAAAAAACCGGTAACATGTTGGTTTTCGCTGCACTGGCAGCAATCTGTCCAGAGATGAAAATCCATGCATTAAGGGTCCCTAGACAAACCGTAAATACAGCTGCACCAATGGCCACCTACCACTATTTGTGTTATTGCTACAAAAGGGGCATCCATCTTCCGAAGGGCATCAATAGGAATCACGCCCATAACGGCTACTCCAATGGCTATGTAAATCAGGGCTACTAAACTGGTACCCCATACAAGTGCCCGAGAAATGGTTTGTGGATTTTTTACAGTTTCTACTGGCGTTGTCCCACTTTCTAATCCAATAAAGCCCCAAAAAGCAATCAGCGTAGCATTTGAAAGTATCGAGTGTAGGGAAACGTTTAAGGCAGCAACATCGACATCGCTGTTGAAATTGGACTTATTGAAATAAAAGAAACAGCCAATGGGTAATACGACCATAGGAATGATTTTAAGGAGCGATAGCATCATTTCGGCTTTTACACTAACGCTAGAACCAAATAAATTTAATGTCATAAAAATTAGGATGCATAAAACTTCCAATCCAAATAGCACCTCAGGACAGACCGTTTGGCCTGTACAGGATTGTATAATAGGTACTACGTAGGAGCAACCCGTTACAACGACCACCGTAGTGCTTACAAACGAAACAATCCAATAACACCATGTGGCAAAAAACCCCCACTCAAAACCAAATACTTTGGCTATATAGATGTGTGCCCCCCCCTACATCGGGGTGGTACATGGCCAATTTTCCAAATACTAAGGTCAATAAGATGGCACCAATGCCACTCAACAAACATCCAAGCAAGGACAGGGGTCCATATTCTGTCAATGCTGCTGGGAGTATAAATACGCCACTGCCAATCTGAGAGCCTATCACAATAGCGACTAGTGCGTAAAATCCAATTTTTCGTTTCATATATGTATTTTATCGGATGCAAGATATCGAATTTTAGTTCTTACTAAAAGGAGAAAATAAACCACAGAATCAACGATTTAATTTAATACTTAATCCCGCATCTTCATTCTAACCGAGTATATAGGCATGAAGATAGGGGGATGTGTCATTCCTATGCCGAACCTAGTGCTTCTTTGTCCTCTCCGAGTTGGTCTTTATGCCTTTTTGAGGGAGCGTAACCTATTAGACCTCTTGCAGCAGAAGTAGCGTTATGCAAGAAGTCTATTTTTTATGTACTGCTCTTGTTTGTGCAGTACGGTGCTCTTACCTCTTTTATCTTGAAATACCCACTCAATAGAGCACTTGCATAACTTGTCTTGATTGGCGATTTAGATGCCATATCTTATTGTGTTCCTAAAAATGCCTCAATCAGCACTGCGTCCTGAAAGCGCTTTAATAGCGGTCTTGTACCGTATGTCTAGTTCACCTGGTCTCTGAATACTCATTGCTAAATCGCTGAGTAGACCATCTTTGAGATGGTAAACCCATCCATGTATGGCCAACTGTTGTCCTTTTGCCCAAGCTTCTTCTACAATGGTCGTTTGGCATAGATTGATGGTTTGCTCGATTACATTCAACTTGCATAAAAGATCCCATTGTTGATCGATTGTTTGTGCATTTTGTTCAAAAATAGCAGTATGTTTTTGCTTCACATCTTGAATATGCCTCAACCAATTATCCACTAGCCCCAGCTTGGTGTTTGCCAATGCTGCCTGTATGCCTCCACAGTCGTAATGGCCTACTACCATGATATGCTTTACCTTTAACACTTCTACTGCATATTGGATAACCGATAGACAGTTTAAATCGGTGTGTATTACGAGGTTGGCAATATTTCGATGTACAAAGATATCGCCTGGCATCAGTCCTACGACTTGATTGGCCGGTACACGGCTGTCCGAACAGCCAATCCATAAATAGCTTGGATTTTGCTGATCTTGTAAACTTCTAAAAAAGTCAGGATCTTGCTTTTGTATGGCGCACGACCAATTTTTGTTGTTTTGAAAAAGTATGTCGACCATTTTCAGCAAGGGTTTGTAGCATACATGCGGTTGGAGTACCTGTAAGGTATTCCGAAGACATGCAGGTTGCACCAAGGTTGGTGGAATCATCTGAAGCATAAGACACAAATATAAGGCAATTTAACGTTTTCTTAGTAAAATCCCTTTGCGTGGGTAATAAAAAATTGGTAATATTCCCTGTTTTAGCCTGTTTTTTTCTTTCTTTGTGTAAGAAGCTAGGAAATCTATTGTTTTTCCAAAGCAGAACAACGTTTTTATGTATATATACCGCTTGTATTAAATGGGTTGGATTTGCCCATTAATTATATCTGTACCACTCCCGTTCAAACCAGTGTGGTTCACTTGGGTGGTACGGCCCTTGGCTTTGCACGAGCCATCCCGCTGTTGCGTTTCTGTTAAGCAGGGTTTCTTACATGTTTTGGCACAAATTGTAGGGGTGTATGCCCAAGTCGGAATGAAATTGCGGATTTACCTCCTTTAAGGTGACTGCTTACACTTGTACTTTTGTATGTAATAATCAGGTGATACTAATTTTTCTATTCCCATGAAGCGTTTTTTAACAGGTTTTTTCGATTTTCTTTTTCCACCCATGTGTGCTGGTTGCAGAAAGAAATTGGTACGTGGTGAAACCTTGATTTGCACGCTTTGCTTTGGTTCTTTTCCAGAAACCGATTTTCATACTTTAGCAGAAAATCCGGTTACACAACGTTTGATAGGAAAAACGACACTTGCATATGGTGTTGCATTGTATAGCCTGAAAAAGAAAAGCCCGCTGGAACAAGTGCTTTTTGCCATGAAGTATAAAAATCAGCCTAAAATAGGCGAACTGTTGGGAACGTACTATGGGAATATACTGAAAAAAAGCACTATAGCAGACAATACAGACGCCATTATACCCATTCCTTTGCATCCAAAACGGTTGTACGAACGTGGGTACAATCAAAGTGATTTTTTTGCTCAAGGGCTTGCCACACTGCTGGAGTTGCCCCTGTATGTAGACTGCATCAAGCGCATCAGAAATACCCCTTCGCAGACACAAAAAAACAAAGCAGAACGCATACTAAACGTAAAAGATGCTTTTAAAGTAGCCCATTCGGAGTGTATTGCTCAAAAACACCTCGTACTCGTAGATGATATCCTCACTACAGGAGCTACCTTGGTCTCTTGCGCGCAGACGCTTTTGGAACAAGGAGCGGATGCAGTAAGTGTGGCTGCTATAGCGATGGTAGAAAATTAAGTGCAAAGGATGTGCAATTAATAAGGATCTTTTTCCCTTTTCATCTATAGGTTCCACCAAAGAGGTCTTTTAAACACAACCTTAAATTGGGTTATTGTTCCATACCAATTGCCGGCAACTTTTGTTGTATCACGAAATATTTTGAAGAAAAGTTATTTTTTTTTAAATTTGGGTGGGAATTGTGCAACCTAAAAAACAGAGGTAAAATACCTCGAGATAAAAAATGGAAATAACAATACGTAATGGTACGTATGTTCAATATTTGATCTAATAGTTTTTATGAAAAAAAAAGAGATGAACTGCCTATTTAAAAACCCTTTGTGGTATCTTTCGGTACTTGCCTTGCCGGCAGGCTGCCCTGGAAAAGCCAAAAACCATACCTCCACAAAAGTGACCGAGGCTAAAGTTCCCAAAGTAGTGCAGGCGCAACCAACTGCAGGTAAAAAAGGCAGCGGTACGCAAACTGCTTCCCAAGAAGCACTTTCGCCACACACGCAAGAAGCACAAAGACAACTTAACACAGTATTGGCGCTTTTGAGCCAAACAGAGCAAAGTGTAAAGGACGCCAAAGAGGAGGCACAAAAAAAGCGCAACAGTGCCGAGATAGAGAAATTAAAAAAACAGGTTCAAACCTTTGTTAGCCAAGCTAAAACCGCAGCTTCAGCAGCAACTGCTGCTGCTGAAAAGGCCAAGAAAGAAAAAGCCAACGATGCAGAACAGGCAGCAACTTATGCAACAAATGCATCGAAAACGTTTAAAGAGATAGGAGCAGCACTACAGGTTGTCAGAAATATAAGAATAGTTAGAAGCAGTCCAGGATCTGCTGCGACTCAGAAGACAGTCCCGCCGGCTACTTCTACAGAAGGCAACAAGCCTGCGAATCCTTCTCTGTTAGAGACAACGGCTCAGGTAGTATCCTCGGATGCGGAGCCGGCGCCGGTGGCGGATTCGAATGCGAATGCGGCGCCAGTGACGTATGCAGAGAATGCGGTGGCATCGGTGGAGCATGCGAATAAGGCGGCGATGCATGCGAACAAGGCGGCGGTGGATGCGAAGAGGGCGGCGGATGGGGCGGAGGAGTATGCGAAAAAGGCGGCGGCGGCGAAGAAAAATGCGGCGGATCCGGCGCAGGCGGAGGCGAATGCGGAGGCGGCGAACAAGGCGGCGGCGGATGCGGCGCAGGCGGCGGCGCAGGCGGCGGCGCATGCGAAAAAGGCGGCGGCGGATGCGGCGGATGCGGCGGCGGCGGCGAAGAAGGCGGATGCGGATGCGGCGGATGTGGCGGCGCATGCGGCGGATGCGGCGGCGCAGGCGGCGGCGGCGGCGAAGAAGGCGGCGCATGCGGCGGCGGATGCGGCGCATGCGGCGGCGAAGAAGAATTCGAATTCGGATGCGGTGCTCAGTAAAGGCTTATAATTAACACACATAAAAAAAAGGGCATTGCTCATTTCGGATAGAATTACTAATTTGCGTTTTTACCTTAAACTTAATACGCATATGGATTGTTCTAAACCCACATTCCGCACTGATTGGGTCATTGAAAATGAAAATAATTTATAAAATTAATGGTGGGTATTTTTGAAAAAATGAGCACCTATAAAATTTTTAAGTTTGATAATCAAATGGTGTAATTCAATATCCAAAAAGTGTCCTATTCAATAAATAACTCACCATCAACTAATTAGAAGGTGCGGAATGTGGGTCTAAATGTTCTAGGCAGTGTTGTCATGAATGCATCCATATTGGCTTAAATTTCGGGAATTGCTCATTTAGCATAGCTAGTTGACCATTCCATTTTGCCATCATTAATTTGATAGCGTACCGTAACATATTCATACACTTACTGTAACATTTTGTTTTTCGACGCATTTTAGCTAGAAGCTGCCTAAAAAGGCTATTATAGGCCCTCTACGGTATAGGCTTCTGCTTTAGATGGTAACGGTGTTGTTCAGTAGGAACAAACAATTTATACGCTTCCCAGTGATCCGTTATCATTTTTCCCTGTGCCACCTGCGATCCCGTTTCCTTTCTGTTTTTTCTCTTTTTTGCCAAAAGCGTTCTTCTGTTTTCAATCAGCGCTTGATTTTGCTACTTTTGTATCCAAACAAAAGTACGGAGGAAGAAGATCCGTGATGCACGAGTCGAAATCCCGCATCTTCATTTGGATTAAGGATAACTGGTTTTTATTTGACCCATCGATTGGTTGTCCGGTTACGTACTTTTTATCTGGTTTTTTTGTTAAAAAATTTGGCCGTAAATTATGCTTTATTTCATTGAGCTGTATGTATTCGCAACCATTGTTTCTTCCTGTTGAGGGTAAGCCAGAAGATTGGCCTATTGCGAAGCTGCATAAGTATCTAAAAATTTTTTTAGAAGAGGTCGTTCGTCAAAGTTTGGAATCTCTACAGACGCGTTATGGGACCTCTCAAGTCCTCTGCAAAATGTTGGCACAAACGATTGCCAAGGAACGTGCTCGTGTTGCCACGGAATCCTGGAAGTGCGACCCGAAGGACGAATGTTTGTTCTGGGAGCGTATGGAGCATGCGATGCAAAACAAAGAAAATAGTGGGCAACTTTTGACTGCCATACTGATCCGATATGCAGATGAAATACGCAGCAGCTTTAGTGTGCGGCAGTATTATTTTATGGTGAAAATGGCGCGGTATGCATTGTATGCCTTGCTAAAACCCTCTTTTTTGTGCCTGCGTTCTAGCTTAATTCCTTGGAAATCAAAGTGCAAAAGTTTAGAAGATAGGTTGTATGTGACTGGTGCCTTAGATGCGATACGCTCATTGGCTCAAAAAGGAACCATTGTATTGGTACCTACCCATAGCAGTAATTGGGATTCTGTCGTCATAGGATTGGTTATGCAGCGATTGGGGTTGCCTCCTTTAAGCTGGGGGACAGGGTTGAATCTTTTTAACAGCAGAGGCTTTCGGTATGTTTTTAATGCACTGGGCACCTACAAGGTAGACCGTCGAAAGAAAAACATCCCTTATCTAGAGATTCAGAAGGCATACGTTAGGCTTACGTTGGAATGGGGATGCCATACCTTGTTCTACCCTGGAGGGACGCGCACCCGTTCGGGTGCCATTGAAAAAACGTTGAAACTAGGTTTCTTGAGTACGCCTTTTTCAGCACAGGCCCATCTCTTTCAAAAGGAGGGTAGCCATGCTAAGAAACTTTTTATTGTGCCGGTGGTGCTCAATTACCATTGTGTGTTGGAGGCCGATCAATTGATTCAGGAATTGGTTTCTGGGCATGTTGCCACTCCTGTCAATACCCATTCAGATTGCTGCAGTACGCAGCTTTTGTGTGGCAGAAACCTATTGTTGAAGGAATCGGAATTGTTTGTTAAGATTGGAACGCCTCTGGATGTGATGGGGCATGATGTAGATGCGGAAGGACGGAGTTACGATGTGGAAGGAAAAGAGGTAGATCTGTATGCGGCATTCCAAAAAATTGAAACAGCTGCTTCTGCAAATCCATCGAATGTACATGCCAAAACCCTCAGCCAAAAAATTGTAGACGCCTATTACCGCATCCACCCCGTAGTAAGCAGCCATCTGATCGCATTTGTGGCATACGAATTGGCCCAAAAAACAGCACATTGCTCGATGCACCATACGGGTGTATTGCTTAAAAATAAGTTGTTTATGAATGCATTATCTAAGGTTTACCGTGCATTGTCGGTCCTTTATACAAACAAGGAAATCGATTTTACACCCATTGTACAGCATGGTCAACTGAACCTTATTTTTGAAGATGGCCTGGCAAAATTGGGCATATACCATGCAAAACAGCCGTTGGTGCGTACAAAAAATGGAGATGTCCTCATTCAAAACATGGGGACATTGCTATACTATCACAATAGACTTACAGGTTATGAATTGGAAAAATCAATCTTCTCTTAATACGAATCATACAGTAGCTGTATTGGGCGCAGGTAAATTTGGCACGGCGGTTGCAAACGTACTTGCCTCGAATGCAAAGCGTGTGTGGCTTTATACCAACAAGGCGGCACGTGCCTTTGAAGCACAAATGAGTCGAAATTGCGCAGATCAGCGTTTGTTGCCTAACGTTGAAGTAACGGATGATCTCATTGCGGTCTTGAGAAGCTGTTCTGTGGTTTTTCCGATTGTTCCTGCTGTTCATTTTCGGGCTTTGATGCGCCAAATAGCTCCTTATCTTACCGATCGACATATGCTGATACATGGCACAAAGGGATTTGATTTGGCACATCGTACAACGGATGAGCCGTTGCAACGAAGGCACATTGCTACGATGACTGAAGTGGTACTACAAGAAACGGGGGTGCGGCGTATGGGTTGTATGGCCGGGCCTAACTTGGCAGCGGATTTGATTCGGAAGCAACCTGCTGCTACTGTGGTAGCCAGTGATTCGGAAGTTGTATTGGCTGTTGGCAAACAGTTGCTTACAAATACATGGTTTCGTGTGTGTACGCAGAAGGACGTACTGAGTGTGGAGTTTTGTAGCGTACTTAAAAATATTTTTGCCATTGGAGCTGGCCTCTTGCGAGGCAGTGGGTATGGAGAAAACACCTATGCTTTTTTTCTTACAGGGGCACTTTCCGAAATGAACTACATGCTAGAAACCATAGGCATCAACGCATGCGCGTTGATGGGTCCAGCTGGGATTGGGGACTTAATCGCAACGTGTGGCAGCAGCACCAGTAGGAATTATACCATTGGATACCGTTTGGCAAAAGGAGCTCCGCTTCAGGAGATATTGATGCATATGAAGGAGGTGTCTGAGGGCGTTCAAACGGTACGGACGATGTTCCAACTTATGCAATCGTATGGACGACGTGCGCCTCTTACAGACGTTATTTACCGCATTTTGTTTCAGCAGCTTCCTTTACAAAAAGGTGTGGCGTATCTGATGCGTTATACAACGAAAGGGCTGGCTTCTTGTATGCCTTCTTCTTGATCCTTGTGGGATTGTATGAGCTGCATGAGGGTTTGTGCAGTCTCCTCTATTTCTGTTTTTGAAGCAGCCTCTGCCTTTAAGGTCATCCATGTCTTATAGGCTCTTTCAAAGCGCTCCATATCCTCAAAATCGAGCCACAATACATTGGTGCATACATGAGCAGGGCTCTCTAATAAGGCCATTTCTTCGACCAACTGCCTGAACGAAGCGCGTTGGAACCTAGCTGGCCAAGCAGGAAAGACCATGGTCATAATAAATGAGTAAGGATCTTCTTCGGATGCTATTGTATCTTGGTTTCTAAGTAGGATGTGTTCGATTAAATGAAAGCCTTCGCTTTGTGTGTTGCACATTCGAAAAAAGGCTACGTTTTGTTGCACCACTTCTTCCGCTTGTTCAATGGTGGTTAGGGGCTGGTTTGGGACAAATTCGATCCAATGTTGTTTTGCCTGATCTACGTATAGCAGTATCATATAGTGACCAGCATGTGTTTTGCTGATGTGGTAGTAATCTTCGTTGATTCCATAGGCTATTGCTAGAGACTGGATGTTTTTATACTTTCCTTTAAACATAAAAAGATGGGTATATTCTGATTCCGTATTCTTGCCTAAAAAGAGATCAAAATTGTTTTGGGTGCTTTTTTTATCTAGGTAGAAATTGGATCGTATGATTTCATGTAGGAAACGCTTTTGTGTGTTTTGTATGCCCAAGTTGTAGCATATGCGGCGTTCAAACCCAGAGGGTGTATAGTGCGTCCAAACATCTATTGGCTGGGGGGTGTGATTGGCTCCTCGGTTTCTATTTTTGCTTATTTCAATGTAGTCTTTTAAAAAGAGGGATTTCAGTACATTTATAGATTTTACCTGGTCTTCTTTGTTTTTTGAATAAAGTGGTACCGAGTAGGTAGTGTATTTTTCAGCAAAGTAGGCCAATAAATGGTCCAGTACATTGGAACGCTTGGTTAATGTTTGGAAGTCGGTTTCTAAGATTTGATTTACGTAGGTACTATAGCTTTCCATAGTTTTGTTTGGCAAGGTTTTATCTGGAACAGATTCCATTTTTTCCTTGGTATCTAGGTATTTTCGTTGTATAACAAACGCCAAGTCATTGGCTGCATGGGCTTCTGAAGTGGGTTGTTTGACGATGGTTTCCATGCGTGGTACTTGGAGGGGAACCAAGCCATCTGGTTTGTCCCAAGTAGGACTGTAAGCAGCCATTCGGTACCTTATGTTGGAGAGACGACCTAGGTAGTTCGCAAAAATTTGGTCAAAAATCAGTAAATAGGCTTGGAGTTGTTTTGCTTTTGCGTGGTTTTCATTCTTTTCAGATGGAGTGCAGCCTTCATGCCCTACGTTGTAAAGGAGGGGAAGGTCTTGTTGGAGAGAAACGTATTTTTTTAAATTTCTATAATCTCCTTCTAGCACAAATACTTCTTCTTCTTGTAGATACGTTTTGCTTAACGTACCTCTTCCTTTTATGTCTTCTAAGAGGTGTAATACTTTCTCCCAATCGATGGTGATAGCTGTGCCATTGTGAGACAAGGCAATACTACTTTCTTGTGTATTTAGTTCGGGCGATTGATCGTATGCGATGGGTAACGTAACCTTGGTTGAAGGTGTTGTTTTGTTTCCTACAAAGAGCTCGAAACACAATACGTTTTTTACCTCTGCTACTGTGGTAGCGTGCTCTATAAAATCGGCAATGTACATGTTCTTGCTCCTTTTTTTTTGCTGGATCAATTCTAGTTCGTCTATAAATCCTTGCGTGAGCAATGGTCCAGTAAAAATCTGATCCATGGTCCTGCCTTTCTCCAACAATTGGCTGATGTTGTAGAAAGCTATGCGTGGTGATAGAAATTCTTGCAAATCAAACAATATTTGTGCTGCAATAGCTTCTCCTTCTTCATAAGCCAAACAACGTTGTACTTCAAAGGTTGCGTTTATGCGAATGGGTAAGGCTTGCATGGGTTGAATGACAAAAAAATCTTCACATAAGTTTCTTTGCATATGCAACCGTTGTTTTACAATTGCTAGTGTTTCTTCTGCCTGCTTGGTATTTCGAATGCGTTCTTCTAATTCTATAAAAACCTTGTATCCTCCTTTGACTTCATTTGGACCATCGCTTAGGGCAATGTTGGCATTTTTGACTCCTGGCACATCCAATACAATTTTTAAAAAGTCCCACTGCGTTAAGGGATTACAGGGCAGAATTTCTTCTGCTCTATAAAATGGCTTGTCTGTGCTTAGGTTTGTGTCATTCGGATCTTTTGCCCATACATCCTCTATAGAAAAGTTGGTTCGATAGACTAGGTCTAGGATGCCAAAACAGAGTTCTTCTAAGATGGTGATGCCTGGATCGTGGATGCCATAATCTGTCCATTTTTTACCTGTTAATTGCTGAATGTAGGCTATGCCTTGTTTTTTTAAAAAAGAATAGTCTAGGTCTTGTGGCATATGGGTCATCGTTTATTTTGTCTATACGCTATAGGAATGAAGTTGCGGGTTTCAAAACCTAACCTGTGCTGCAACATGCGCTTTTTCTATTTTACACTCTTTTTCAAGTTGTTTTTGTATGCCTTGCTCAATCAACGCTTGATTTTGTGCCAGACGCTGCTTGTTGCTGATGCAGGTGCAAACGCTTTCTATTGGTTGAAAATAGGATGATACCTATACTGAAGTACTTCTGTTAGGTCCTCTCCCTTAATCTTATAAGTTAGGTGAATATCAATGGACCCTTCTCCGGTATCCGGCGTGCATAGCGTGACTTCTAAGACGTCTACCCTGGGCTCATGTTCTGCAATGGTCTGTCTGATGTTGTTTACCATGAAGGTTTGCAGGTTCAGGTCTACTTGCTGAAAGGCCAAAGGGGTGAGCTCGGAACCGTAGGTGGGTTCCATGGTACGTTCGCCTACGCGTGTGCGCATTAAGATTGTCAAGCTTTCTTTCACATCTTCTAGCCCACTCACCATTTCTACAGAGCCACTGTGGCGATCAAACGAAGGTGGAAATTTCCAACCTATCCCTAAATAGGTGTATGCGTCTTCCATTTTTTTGTGTGGTTTAAATCTTTGTGTTTTACGTGCTATCTGTTTAGTCTCATAGAATAATGGTATATTTATTTTTCAAATGAATCAAGCACAATACAGACAACAACTATGGGACAACTATTACATTCACGGGCCAGA
>JAYTOH010000031.1:0-10048 GCA_043747895.1 Amoebophilaceae bacterium | reverse complement strand
TTTCTCTACGAATTTCCTTTGTCGTTCTGGCCCGTGAATGTAATAGTTGTCCCATAGTTGTTGTCTGTATTGTGCTTGATTCATTTGAAAAATAAATATGCCATTATTCTATGAGACTAAACAGCCCCCTAGATAGGCTAAAGGAAGAAACGGTGTATCCTTAACTTGCCCCGTATGCTTCAATGGACAGACCCACTGATTGAAAAAAGGAGGTGGAAAGTGCCTGCACACTTTCTATGCACTCCTTCCCTTTACCAATAATCAAGCAGAACAAGATTTGCGTATGATGAAAGTAAAACAAAAAATATCAGGAGGATTTAGAACGACTAAAGGGGCTGAGTGTTTTGCTACTATTCGTGGTTTCATTTCTACAAAAGTGAAACAGAACCTTAATGCTTGCCAGGTTATTTAGGCTGAATGGTGTTAGGGGTGCCTGGGGAGTTGCTTAAAATCAACAAGATTTCTACTAAATTTATAGGTAATATTTGGTATTCCGGGGATTGCTAATATTCTAGAATGAAATGAAGATGGGGAAATGGGAAAAACCATTTGGGTATGTATGGCCGAAGGCAACATCATTTTTAGAACGTCGAGTATTTTAATTGGTTGATTATAAGCCTATTATATAAACCACGCTACTGGTGGCTTCGCTAAACCATGCGTTGGGGATGTTTTTCTACAAATTGAGACCATGTTGTTGCGTTCTTTGATGCAACGGGCTGTTTTTGTTGGCTGTGGCACAATGCTACCGCTAGTGCATCGGAAGCGTCCAACAAATGAGGAGACAGGGATATGCCCAGCAATTGACCCACGATACGTGCTACGCATTCTTTTGAAGCAGTCCCTTTTCCCGTAACAGCTTGCTTTACTTTACAAGGTGCATATTCCGAAACTGGAATTGAACATGCCAATGCAGCCGCTATGGCAATACCTTGTGCCCTGCCTAAGGTGAGCATCGATTGTATGTTTTTGCCATAAAAGACTGCTTCAATCGCCACTTCATTGGGTGTATGTTCCTGTAGCAGTTTTAGGGTGCACGCGTACAGATTGTACATGCGTACCATGGGTTCTTTGTATGTTTTGAACCGACATACGTCGTATGCCAGGACTTTGGTACCATTTTTTTTAGATACATGAATCACACCAAACCCCATAACCAAACTCCCAGGATCTATACCAAGGATGACCTTTTCTTCCATAAAAACAATGGTGATTATACCTATAAGGTGCATGCTGTCCCAGCGTCCTTGCGCACCAGCTTCAATCTTCATTCTGATAGCGTATACGCCCACTTTTGGTACTACACAAGTCGCAATAAACCAAATAGTTATGAAACGTGCAACTACGCGTGCTGCTTTTCGTACCGGTTCAGTTCCGATCTCTTCATGCCTACAACAGCACACCTATTTCATAAATGGCCTATTTTTAGTTACTTGCATCTGCAAAACATCCCCCGGTATGGCTGAAGTTTTTTAGCTGTTGGCAAAAATTTGCCTGCGCCAGCCACCGTTTTATTTTGGCCGTGCACCTAGGAGGAGCACCAAACGAGTTGGTTGGCTTGTTCCCATCCATGCATGGTACAAACGAAGTCCTATAGCGGACTTCTTTTGAGAGGGTGTGCTTTTACATTTCATATATAAATTATAAATCAATAAATGTTGTATTATTTATTTACTTATTTACACGAGACCCATCATTGGCCCGGAACAGGGCTTTTTAAGTATATTTCTTTTCGAGCAGCCCTATCTGTCTTAATGTCCTTTGCAATTACCTTTTTAGTCGGACAGTTTCTCATAAACTTTTTAAAGAGAAAGCAAATCATCGAGACAAACCGCATGCTCGGTCTTCAAGAAGACCAATTGGGACTCAAAGCCCATACACCTACCATGGGTGGGTTGCTCATTATACTGGCCACCATTCTGCCTACTTTTCTCCTTTCAAAATGGGACAATATTTATTGTATTTTGCTGGTAGTAACGACCATTTGGATGGGAAGCATAGGCTTTTTGGACGATTATATCAAGGTGTTTAAAAAACAAAAAAAGGGCATCAATGGATGGATCAAACTCATTGGACAACTTGTTTTGGGACTCATCGTAGGAGGTATACTTTATTTTCACGAATCAGTCGTCATACGCGAATACCCTTTCAAGCCATCGGCTGCTGTGGTGCTGTTGGACGAAGAAGCGATGCAATACAAAGACACAAAGTCTACGAAAACAACCGTTCCTTTTTTTAAGGACAATAGCCTAGATTATGCCCAACTAGCCAAGACCCTGTTCGGTAGCGAAGCCTACACATGGCTGTTGTACATTTCCGTGATCGCTTTTATTATAGCTTCTGTTTCAAATGGAGCAAATTTAACAGATGGATTGGATGGTCTAACCGCAAGTACGGCGGTTGTTGTAGGCACCACATTGGCCATTCTTGCCTACTTATCTGGCCATATTGTATTTTCCAAATACCTGAACATCATGTATATTCCAAACTTGGGCGAATTGGCTGTATTTTGCTGTGCCTTCGTAGGGGCCTGTATGGGATTTTTTTGGTACAATGCCTACCCTGCCCAAATCTTTATGGGTGATACGGGTAGCTTGAGCATTGGATCCGTTGTTGCTGTAGTAGCCATTTGCATTCGAAAAGAGCTTCTATTGCCTGTTTTGTGTGGGATATTTTTACTAGAAACGGGTTCTGTTATTTTGCAAACCAGTTACTTTAAATATACCCGAATAAAATATGGAACAGGCCGCAGGGTGTTTAAAATGGCCCCTTTGCACCACCATTATCAAAAACTTGGGTGGCATGAAGCAAAAATTGTGGTACGTTTTTTAATCATCAGTCTTTTGCTTGCTGTTTTAACCCTTGTAACGTTAAAAATACGGTAACTGGCTCTATGGGGTAAACAATGCATTATAGGAATCCTAAAAATGCCTCATCCATTGTTTCGTTCTGCAAGGGCGCTAATGTACGTCAATAGCGGATCTATGCCCAATGTATCATGTGCAGAAACTGGAAAAATAGGGGGGAGCTTTTCCCAATCCTCTGTTAATGCTTTCAGAAGCGCAGCATGATTTTTTTTTGCAATGGTTCCGTATTTCTTGTCTGCCTTGGTAAGTATAATAGAAAAAGGGATGCAGGAGCTGCCTAGCCAACGCATAAAGGCTAAATCAATTTCTTGTGGTGGAATTTTTGAATCTATCAGCAGAAAAACGTTCACCAAAGAAGATCTATGCAAAAGATATGCCCGCAGCATCTTCTCCCACTTTATTTTTACGGCATGGCTTACTTGTGCCCATCCATATCCAGGCAAATCTACGAAGTAGAGCCGATCGTTGACTAAAAAGTGGTTGATTAAAGCTGTTTTTCCAGGTTTTTTAGAAACTTTTGCCAATTGTTTCCGTTGCAGGAGGGTATTGATCAGGGAAGATTTTCCGACATTCGAGCGACCTATAAAAGCTACTTCTGGCTTAGCATCGTTGGGGCATTTTTTATAAGTAGTATTGCTTGAAACAAAGCAAGCGGTATGAACCTGCATAATGGTATGGTTGATGTGTTTGGTAAAAAAATAGGTCGATGCCATCAATTGGTTAAGGCTTCTATGGGCTTTATTTTCAGTGCTCTGTAGGCGGGCAGGATGCCGGCCAAACAGCTTGTTACGCAGATCAATCCAATTCCTTTCACAATAAAATCAGTAGGACATGTTAAAGCAGCTAAGAAATAGCTTTTGCCAAGCGGGACTACCCATTGGTTCAGCAGGTGTAGGCATGAAAAGCCTGTTACATACCCTATGGTGCCAGCGCATAGGGTTACAATCGTTACTTCTCCTAGAATCATGCATACAATCTCTCGTGAACGGGCACCCAATACTTTCCTAATGGCAAATTCTTGTGTTCGTTCTTGAATGGTTACCAACATCATATTGGTAGTTGCTACTGCTCCTGTAATCAAAAAACAGATGCCTATTATCCAAGTAAAAATGGCCGTATTGCGAAACAGTTTATGAAATGCATTGGCATGTGTGGTGATGTTGAATATACGAAACAAACGTTCGTTGCTGGTATCAAAGTTTAGATGACGCGCAAAATAGGAACGGAGTTGCTTTTCTACCCGTTGGTCGTTGGTTTCAGGCAACAATGTCAGACGAACCTGATCGACATACTGGCTGTGAGGAAGCAACAAACGTCTGTAAAAGCTATTGGTAACCAATAGACGGTCTTCCTCTCTATGCATATTCGACGTCAACGCATCCAATATGCCGACTACCCGTAATCCAGTATCGTTTGCGAAAACATACTGGCCAATGGCCGAAGCATCGCCAAATAATTTTTCCTTAAGCTTGATGCCCAATACACATACGTTGTTGGCAGTGGCTTCATCGTGTGCCGTAAAGAAACGTCCTTCTTGGATCGATAGGTTGGCCAAGGAAGCAAAACAAGCATCAATAGCCAATATGCTAGCGGCTTCTGTATGTGCTTTGTAGCGTATGGTGGTACCCCAGCGGCATTTACAAGGGGTATATTGGTCGATCCCCGCAATTTTTTGAGACAAATGATGGGTCAGTTCGGTAGGTATGGGGGGGGGGGCCTTTTTGGGGCCAATTCGTCCAAAAAACCATGGTTTTTTGGCCATACTTTGCAAATTCGTTTTGAACGCCATCTCGAAAGCCATTTCCGATGCCCAATAAGACAATCAGCACAAAAAGTGCCCATCCTACTCCAAATCCCATGGAAATGGTGCGCGCTCTATGCGTCGCAAGTGTTTGATAGGATTCTTTTAACGCATAAAGAACAAGCATGGTTGGTATTCGTTAGCAAATGTGTATTGTATATTGAGCCTATTGCAACGCAACCTTCTAGGGGGTCTACTTTGGCGTTTGTTTTGTACACAAACGCCGTATAGAGTTGCCTATGCTGCAGCCGAGGGGCAGTCTTACAACTCAAATGTAATAAAAATTTGAGTTTCATAAAAACAGTAAGGTTTAAATTGCTTTCTGTAGTGCATGTTATGGGGTGGGTGCAAGGATGCGTGTCTATGGGGTTTGTTGCTACCGAACCCTTTCTCTTTGACAAATGCTTATGTATGGGCAACGGTCACATATTTCTAAGTCATTGGTTTGTGTAAACGGCAGGTTTGGATCAAATAAGTGGGTCAGCATCTCTATTAATTTGTTCTGAAAGTCATTGGTATAAGGGGTTATATCTTCTATTTTCGAATAGGTTCTAGCGTTTTTACCATCTTGTAACCAAAGCCCAGGCACATATGTCCCAACGAAGTGTTCCCGTATGCTCATAAGGCAGGGCATGATTCGGTAAGTTGCCGCTGTTTTTTGCGTCGATTGAAACAACCATGCATAAAATACAAGCTGCAAGCTTGCTTTATTTTGTTGAATACGTTTGTGATCCCATAGTATTTCTAGGCTGGATAATTTGGCATTGGGTGTTCCAGTTTTGTAATCTATGATGCGTATGGTGTCCTCTTTGGCGTCTACTCGGTCTATGATGCCCCCTAGCTGGACGGTTTGTCCGTTGCCTAATTGCAACGGTAAGGTCAGAGGCGTCTCGCTGCCCATTTCTACACCGATTAGGGTAAAAGGGGCATCCTTAGCATCCCTTTCCAATTGTTTTTCTACCAGTTTCTCCAGCAGTGCAGCAAGCAATTGGGGTGTTTGTATGGATGCGTCTTGCGTTGCCCGATCTGTTACAACCTCCTGGATTGTTTGCTTGACGCGTACATGCATCTGTTTGACCGCAGCAGGCGTCAGTTTTTTGCCCACCCATGGACGGTACAGTTGCTCCAATACGCGGTGCAAAAACGTGCCGAGCTGTAGGGAGGCAGCCTGTTCTTTGGGATAATGTATGGGCCTGATGCGCAATAGATGGCTAAAATAAAACTGCAAGGGACAGCTGAGGTAGCAAATAAAGGCAGAGGGGGTTAGGCTAACCGTAGGTTCGTTTTTGTTTACCAAGAATTTGGCCAGCAGTTGCATCACTTGCGCATCTTTTGGTACGGTCCAGTCAGAACGTATTTGTGTTGGGGCACAAAACGATAGTGGCCGTTCGATGGGCTTCAATGGGCTATCGTATTCCAGTTGTAACAGCAACCGACTCTTTTCTTGCATAGGTCCTGCGCAAACATCTCCATAGCTGCAGTAGCTGGTTTGTGCGCGTTGGAGCAACCGATACCATCCATAAGATGCAGCCCGTTCTGCTTCTATTTCTGGAATGGGTAGGCCAAATCGGTTGCGTATTGCATAGGGCAAAAAAGAAGAGGCAAAAGGCATGCTTGGAAATGATTTCTCGCTCATATTCAATATAAAAAGATTTTCAAAATCCAAATTATGGGATTCCGAAACGTCTATAAGATAGAGGCTGGGTTCGGTACTGCATGCATGAAAGGGAAAAAGTTGTTCGTGCAGTATAGTACGTAAAAAAGAAGGCGCACAGTCAACGGGGTTCATTTTTTTTGTCCACGGTGCAAGAAACGCAAGCAAGTGTTGCAATGCACTTCGATTGAGGTCTAGCAAGAGGGTCTGTATTGGGGTAAAGTGATCTTGCAACCAAGATAAAATCAGGTGTAGGCAAGTTACAACATCTTGCTGTAGTGCATGGTTCCATATGGCCAATCGGTGGCTTGATTCGGTATGTGGGGTATTTGGTTGCACGTGTTGCTGGAAGCAATGGTTTGTTTCGATTTGCACATCAGCTTTTATCAATGGATTCATCAAGCAGCACATGGCATACAAGGCAATTTCTGCTCTTTGGATGTTTTGGAGAGGCATATGGGTTTCTTCCCAAAATTGCATCACTTTTTCTGCGATCGTATAGACTATGGTATGCTTCAATGGATATTGCAGTCTAGCACGTAGGGGTATCTGTAGGTCAGACAATTTCTCAAGCAACGGCAGCAACAAGTCTGTGCCACTTACTGCGAGTGCGGTTTGGGAGTGTGGTATCCCTGTTCTATTTGTTTTGGTTTGCAGGGCATTTAGTACATGTTGCACTTGTGCCAATGTCGTACTGGTTTCAGAAACAAAAACTTTTTTACGTTCGTCTCCTAGGTAGGTAGGCGTATTGGAAGGAAAACCAGCCTGAAAACAAGGATGCGTCCGGTGTTTGCGTAAATAATGTCCTGCTGGGTGCAATGGATTGTCCAAGTAGTGTGCATCTGTGTCCCAAAAAAATGAAGTAGCAACACGCATTGCACATTGCTCCATAAATTGTACCTCAGCTGGCGTAAGCAGGTTGAAGCCAACAAAAACCAATTCTTGGCAGTCTATGAGTCCTTTGGGTATCGTTTCCGTTGCCGTTATTCGGATGCACAATCCTTCGTATCCGAGGCCTTCTTTTATCAAGTTGCGTGTAAACATCTGGTAAAGCAGGGGCAATGTCTCCCAAAACAGGATGGTCTCGTTTTCTGGGAACAACGCTTGCTGGGTGGCGGACGCTTTTGTTAAAAAAGTAGGATGGGTGTAGCCTGTTTTTTTTGCTTCTACAGCGGTGTTTGGTTTCTTATGGTCCACCAACGTTGCAAAGAGCTCCTCTGGTTGAATTAGATAGCGATCTATCAAGTCAAAATCCTGTAGAAGCGCTTTACCCCAGGCATAAAAATGCTCAAAAGTAGTACGCCTCTTGAGCAGTGTGTTGGATACTGCATGCAATTTTTCCAGCAAAGGCAGCAGGGGGGCTACTTTTAGGGGACATGCGTTTAGCATCAGCTGGCGCAAGGTATACAAAGCAGGCAGTGGATATCCATGGGGCATGGTTTCGGATAGATGGGATTGAACGCAATCGATCGATGCATCGGTTGGACAGACGAATACAGTTTTGCTGCCCGGCATACTGTGTTTGCATCGTTCCAATACCTGCAGCCAAAAGGGCAAGTGGGTCGTAGTGTACATGTGCGAATTTAAAAAAAAATAATTGTCTTAAAGACAAACGGGCCGACTATCTAGCCATGAGACGCAACCTAGATGGGCTTAGAAAACGCATCATTGGCTATTTTGGTGCCCTAGCTTGTGCTATGTATGACGTTCCCTATGAAAACCATGCCATATACATCAGGGGAGCGGTCTATCCATGTTTGTCTTTTGCCCTCAAAACGCTTTTTTTGAGCCCAAATAGTTGCGCTAAAGGGAAAATTTACTGGGCATAGCCATAAAACTTGATCCAAAAAAACCCTCAAGGCTGCTCAAAAAAATCTCAAATCTGGGCAATAAAAACCTGGTGTAATTTGAGCGAAATGTCGCTTCCCAGTAATCGGTCATCACCTTTCCCTGTGCTCCTCCTCTGTTTTTGATGCCATGAGCGTATGCATTGAGCTGAAAAACGTGTTGGTTTTAATATTTTAATTTTGTATTATTACAAACATCTTAAAAAACAACCAAGAAATCGGTACAACTTTTTATCCATATCAGGACTTTCACCTGAAAGACTCATGCACCTTATCTTAGTGCACGATTATCAGTTATAACAAATTAAATCGGTGCGCATTTTTTCAAAAATATGAACCATAGATTCTATAAATCATGTTCGTTTTCAACGACATAATTGGCTCGAAATGTGGGATTTAAGTATTAAACAACAATTGGATAGGGGATTGGATATTTTGTAAGGTTCACAATCTATTCGACCAGCACCATTGCATCCCAAATCCATCCGAGAGACCCCTATTTTCTAAAAAGCAAAAGCAGGGTAAGTGCATAAGCCAAACTCTTTCATAAAATGAAAACAAACAATAAACAAAAATTGGTTATGATTGATGGCCGTAAACGTTATCGTCAAATAGACCATAGGTCATTTTCGCGTGCAGATGTATTCAAGACTTTAGAAAATGTAAGGTTGGACAGGGTGCAAGATGCTGCTGTAGAAAGAAGATCTAACCGCAATGGATTGGATATGGAAATGGATCTATACGAATCAACTGAGGGGTTGGTTAGTTGTTAGGTACCATAAAGTAATCAATCACATGATTAAAATCAACATTAGAAAGATGCTCTAGATTAAGAATTTCTTTGATTTTATGATAATTATCTTGAACCTTAATACGATCATTGTCGTTAATCTTAATAATATCTTGGATCTTAAAGATATTTTCTATAATCTTTTTGTTCTCTTCAGAAAGAACTTCTAGTAGTTTAATAACATCTTGGAGCTCAGTAACATCTTGGAATCTAAGAGTCTTATAAATATCTTCTATCTCTTTTTCTTTCCCAGGAAAAATACCTTTCAGTATCTCAGGAATAACCCTGCTGCTCTCAATAACATCTTTTGCCTTAGTATCATCTTTGAAAAGGTCTTCTACAATTTTTTTATTCTCTTCAGAAAGACCTTTTAGTCGATCAAGCATAACTTCCATATTTTGTAAAATTTCTTTTTTCAACGTACCGTTATCGTGATCAGAAAGAGCTTGTTTTTCTTCGTCTAGTAACTTCTTAAGAGCAGATTCTAGTTCAGTAACACTTTTGAGATTAAGAATATCTTCTATATCACCTATATCCTCGTCCATATCGTTTTGATACTTTTGATACTCTTTAAGAGGATCTTTGATCCTAATATAACCTTTGATATCAATAATTTTTTCTACAATTGGGTTACTATCATAAGAAAGATAAAGATCTTTTAGTAACTTAACATCTTCTAAAGAAGGGAAGATTTCTAAATCTTTTATAATCTTCTGAGCGAATTCCTGTAGTTTAAAAAAATCCTTTACAGTTTTAAATTCGTTCGCAGTTATAATTGGGAGAACTAGAGTTTTAAGTTTAGAACGTAGATGTTCTTTGATCAAAATCTCATTCAAATTACTGTCATCATTACCAGCGATAATTGACACTGGATTTTGATTTGCTTCGTACACTTTAAACCCTGGTTTATCAGGTTCAAATTGGCTGTAAATATTGTCTATAGTCATACCTATATTCTTGATATCCACTTTTTTAGCATATATAGCTACCCTGTTTAGTCTCATAGAATAATGGTATATTTATTTTTCAAATGAATCAAGCACAATACAGACAACAACTATGGGACAACTATTACATTCACGGGCCAGA
>JAYTOH010000030.1:0-2060 GCA_043747895.1 Amoebophilaceae bacterium | reverse complement strand
GAAAAACTCCATGGGAATTTATTCAAAAAGAATGGGAAGTCTCTCCCGAATTATTTAACTTTGATCCAAACCAGTTCTTTATGGTACCTAACAACAAGTGCCATAGGGGGACTTATTGTTTATAAAATGCATACTCCCCCTTATTTTACGCATTTTAACACCGATTTCCGAAAAAAAAACCTACTTAGGCAACACGTCTATTATACCAAACTTTCGTACTATTTTGGTACATTCACCCTTGGTCCCTTTTTTGTATACTGCTATCCAAAAACAAATTGGGAACAGCAAAGGGCTTTTTACACTATTTTTTATCCCAAACCATGAATCGTTCCATTAAAACCTTAGCGCAAGAAACACTGTTATACGCCCTGAGTGATGGCATGATGCGCATTTGTGGCTATGTGGTTTTTTTAGTACATACACGCATATTAACGCCCAACGACTACGGCATCCTTACCGACTTTTATGGCAATTATATCGCCTTTTTGGGTATTGTATATCTTTTGTCCATGGACATGGCATACTTTAGATTTGTGCATCAATTGGGTCAACAACGTACCTTCAATACCGTCATTACGCTTGTATGCCTTACCAGCCTGATTTTCTCTCTCGTGTTAATTGGATGCATTCCAAAACTTGCAGCAGTTACACATTATGAAGCATACAAACATTTTTTTTACTACCTCATTTGTTTGCTGATCTTAGATACATTGCTCATTGTCTCCTATGCACACCTACGGGTATCAAAACGCACAGGCTGGTTTCTATCGGTAAAGTTTTTGCAAGCATTTTCGCACATTGTATTTTCTGTTACATTCCTCTGCTTTCCTTCCTGCTTAAAGGGGTTTGAATATTTGGTTTGCAGCTATTTCAATGTTACCATACAGCTCAATCCATTAGACGCCATATTCCTAGCCAATATAGGTTCAAATTTGGTAGCAATGGGATTTTTGTTGCCTAATTTCAGGGCTTTTCAATGGTGTTGGAACCATGCGACGGTACGTATGTTGCTTGGCTATGCATTTACCTCTTTTTTTGCCATGCTATTTTTTAGACTCAATGAACTAGTGCCTCGAATGTTGTTCCGGTATTGGATACCGGACACTTTTTATGCCACACATACCAAGGAAGAAATGTTGGGTAACTTGGGCACCTCCTTCAAGCTTATTACCTTCATCACGCTGGGGATTAATGCATTTAAATATGCAGCAGAACCTTTCTTTTTTGCCCATGCCAACCGCAAAGATGCCAAGCAAGTATACAGTCAAACCATGTACTTCTTTTTACTGGTATCCACCATGGGTTTATTGCTCTTTAGCTTGAACGTCGATTGGATCGCTCGTTTGCTGATTCCCAACCCACTTTATCGCAATACCATGGATACAGTACCCTACTTGGCTTTTGTGCAGGTTGTATTGGGCGTATACTCGAACTTGAGCATTGCTCTTAAATTAAGCCATAAAGCAACATACACGAGTTGGATTGGTGCATTTGGCAGCTTGATATGCTTGATAGCGGCAAAAATATTGCTTCCGCGGTATGGTCATTGGGGGTGCGTCTATGCTTCGTTGTCAAGTTCAATAACCATAGCATTGCTAGGCTACTATGTAGGACAGAAATGGTATACGATCCCCTATACCAAACATGGATTCGTATTGCTCGCAGCGGCCTTTTTTCTATTAAACAAGGTTCCTTTGTGGCCAACATACCTTGCTTTTTTGCCCCCCATAGCTGCCTATCTCTTGCTGAATACAACCATTGTGGGAGCTTTTTTCCTAATAGGCTTGAGGTGGTATAGATCGAACGTTGCATCCACAGAGCCTCCCTGTAAAATCGGGTAATGCCGTGCTGCTATGCCCGGCATCCAATGGCTGCTGTGTAATGGCGCTAAACAGAAAGTAATTTTTCTCCTTTGTGAATGGCTTGCTCGATGGTCCCTACTAAGTTGAATGCCATTTCGGGTAAATGATCCAAGTCTCCTTCCATGATCATATTAAATCCCTTAATGGTGTCTTCTATAAGTACCCGTTCTCCTTGAATGCCCGTAAACCGCTCAGCCA
>JAYTOH010000029.1:0-1951 GCA_043747895.1 Amoebophilaceae bacterium | reverse complement strand
TCCAATTAACACAACAAACGATTAATCAAATCTTTTATGTTTTTAACCTGATATATAGATACATCCAAAGGCTTAGAAAAAGGCTGGGATTGCATGGCTATATACACTTCTTTAAAGCCTAGTTTTTGGGCTTCTTCTATTCTACGCTCGATTCTTGCAACAGACCTAAGTTCCCCTCCTAACCCAATTTCGGCTATAAAACAGCTCAACTTAGAAAGACTCCGTTCCCTTAACGAACTCGCTACCGCCATGCAAACGGCTAAGTCCAGAGCCGTATCCTCCGCTTTGAATCCACCCGTTACGTTTAAAAAAACATCTTGGTCGTAGAGCCGCAAACCAGCCCTTTTTTCGAGTACGGCAAGCAGCATGGTGAGTCGTTTGGGCTCGAATCCTGTAGCGTTTCGTTGTGGATTTCCATAGCGTGTTGTGGTTGCCAATGCTTGAATCTCTAACATCAAAGGTCTTGTGCCTTCTAAACAGGTACCAATTGCTATGCCGCTCAACCCATGATTTTGGGTAGAAAGCAACAGTTCCGAAGGATTGGCTACAGCATGCAACCCACTTTTTTTCATTTCATATATGCCCAATTCAGAAGTTGCCCCAAATCTATTCTTAATGGCGCGTACCATGCGGTACAAAAACGATTTGTCTCCTTCGAACTGCAACACTGTATCGACCATATGTTCCAACAGCTTAGGGCCTGCCAAGGCACCTTCTTTGTTGATGTGTCCGATCAGAAAGATGGCTACACCAGTTGTTTTGGCATGCTGCAACAGCCGCATCGCACATGCTCTGATTTGATGCATACTGCCTATAGCACCTTCCTCTTCTTCACAGTAGAGCGTTTGAATCGAGTCGATCACTAACAACGCTGGTTGTAAGTCGTTTGTATGTTTCAGTATCTCGGTCAAAGCGTTTTCCTGCAAGACAAAGCAATGGGCAGAAGGACAGGACAAGCGTGTAGCACGCATTTTGATTTGATGTTCGGTTTCTTCGCCCGATGCATACAAAACGGTTGCGCCTTTAAGCTGCAAGGCTACTTGAAGCAACAAGGTAGACTTTCCAATGCCGGGCTCTCCTCCTAATAGTATCAACGAACCTGGCACAATACCGCCACCCAGGATTCGGTTGAACTCTTCGTCCGTCGTTGCGATGCGCTTGGTAAAGCCAGCTTCAATTGCTTCTACCGTTTTGGGTCGGTTCTTTGGTTGAGGATTGGTAGCAATTTTTTGCCGCATAGAGAGACCCTTAGCAGGGGCAACAACTTGCGTGACTGTGTTCCAGACTTGGCAAGTATCGCATTTGCCTTGCCATTTGGCATATGCAAGTCCACAATTGGTACAGACGTAAGACATGGTTATTGAATTGAAAACGTGAATGAAGATCTAATGAAGATCTAATACTGTGGTACTCGACTTCGGTATGCTGTTTTCTTTGTCCTCTTTGCCTCAAGCTTTCTATGCACACCTTTTTTCAAAGGCGCGGTTTGCAGTACGGATGAGATAAGCAGTTCGGCATCTTGATTCCGATTGGGTATAGATGACCTAGCGTGCAACCGAATTCCATGGCATAAAGTTACAAAACGTTCTCCAACAAGCATGGAACGCCTACCCGGAGAGGACTTTATTGTGCCGTGGTCTGAGATCTCTTAGATTGTTTCGGGTGAAAGCGTTATGCCTACGTTTTTTTACGGCAATTTTACAAATTCTTCGTATGTAGGCATGTGTAGTATGGGGTTGAATGTGCCTGTGTTGGGGTCCAATTGCCAACAAAAATGGGTTTTCCCATTGGTCAATACCAACACGTTTACAGAGAGATATCGGTTATAGTGCATCAATTGTCCCAATGCATCTTGTGTGAGCATTTGATGGGGAGCCTTGCATTCTACCATCAGTTTCGCAACCCCACGGGCATCACATAGGAGGATGTCGGGCCTAAAACAGCGTTCCAC
>JAYTOH010000028.1:0-12997 GCA_043747895.1 Amoebophilaceae bacterium | reverse complement strand
CTTGCCGCAATTGCTAAGGTGCGCTAGGGTTGCGTTCTGCTTTTCCTCTCTTTTCCAGGTGCTTCTTGCCTTATTTTCTCAATCAGCGCTTGCTTTTTATCGAATCAACCGAGGGTGCCCCCCTCAGTTGCTCGAATGTGGATTAGAACATTTAAGGCAATCCATATGCATATTAAGTTTAAGGTAAAATGCAAATTAGCAATTCTATCTAAAATTAGCAATGTCCAAGAATCAGTTTGGCTATCAAGAATGTAAGCAATACAAGGGTTGTATGTACGTTTCCCCTTTTTCTGGATTAGGCAGTTGGCGCGGTTTTGGGGCGTTTTAATATGGGAAATTCTTTATAAAAGGTTTCAATGCCTGTGCAAATCTGTGCAACCATTTCTTGGGTGGAGAAGGTTCCTGCGTCAAACGTAGCTGGATCATCGAGAATCACCCCATGTGCAATTCTATTTTCTCTAAGGAGCTTGGGCAACAAAATAAAATACGTTGTGCGTCCGTTTCCATCTGGAAACACATGAAACAGTTCGATGGACCGGCATAGGTTGGCTATGGCGTTCATCTTTTCGGTATCGGTTTGGGCCTTTGCTATTGCGGCATAGTAGGCATTGAAAAAACCGTTGACGATGGCTTTGACGCGTGACAGGTCTTTGGATTGTTGAAAACCGGTTCGAATTTTAATGGCGTAGACTTGGTTGGGCAATTGCTGAGGGAGTGCTGAAGCATTTGGAATAGGAGATGCCTTGTGGTCCAATAGTTCAAAAGTACTTATATAGGTCGTTTGATGGAGCAGGTGTTTGGCTGTTTCTTGGGAATGAGGTGCTACGAGTTGGTTGAATTCGTGTGTGGCTTGTTTAGACATGGTGCGCATGCGTTGTTTATCCAGACAGTAGTTGGATAGGGGCGCATAGCCCATACGGAAGTTGGTGAGCTTGCCGGAGTTGTCTTGTCCCAGTACAGCATGCACGCAACAATTGCGCAACTTGGCTAGTTCTTCGGCGTCTAGTTTTTGCATCAATGTTTGTTCCATGTACCGGAGTGCTTGCTTCATGGCGGTCTTGTAGCCAGGTTCGTCTTCAAATGCATTTTCGCCTAGGTACTGCTTTTCGCGGTCGATGAATAGTTTGTACAGGTCGGCCTCGGGTAGTATGGTTCCGTACAGTGGAGCTATGGTAGGCAAATCGCAGACAACTGTGGCAGTTGGTAGAAGAGTAGGAGGGGAGGAGGGGGTACAGCTTGTTGCTAGAGAAACGCCCAAAAGGAAGGCAGGAAATAGATGGTTTAATTTGGCATTTAGTTGCATGGTAGGTAGTTTGATTTAAATCTTAGGTTTGTAGTCGAATACTATAGGCACTTTGGTTACATAAAAAAACAAATGCTTGACTTTCAAATCAAGCATTTGTTCTAATGCATGTGCATTACAATTTTTTTGCTGATGTTCACATTTATTATCGATTTATTCTTCCAGGTGATCTTAGCATTTAATTTTTTCTATGGATTAGACCTCTTGCAAGACTCGCTTCTGCTCAGGAACTGGTAGGGAGACACGGAGCACAAAACCGCACTATACATATTACCAGCAGAAGCGAGTCTTGCAAGAGGTCTAATATAATAAGCTGAACTCATTTGTTTGCATACGAGCCCATGTCTTTCCTTACAAGTAAGGTTGTACGTTTCTTAGCTGAATTTAAGAAAAATCAACTTTTCTTCAAAAGCTTTGCTGATACATACCCAATAGGATTCAAGATGCCGAACTGCTCATCTAGCCCGTACTGCCACCCGCGCTTCTCTTCTTTTACCCTCTTTCCCAGGGGATTTCCACCCTCCTTGCGTTTAGGTGCAACAGCATAGGACCAAGCGAAAAGGCATGCTGCGTTGTTTGTCCAGACAGTAATTGGATAAGAGGCCGCAGCCCATAGGGAAGTTGGTGGGCTTTCTGAAGCTGTCTTGTTCCAGTACAGCATTTACGCAGCAGTTGTGCAACTTGGCCAGTGCTGTGGCGTTTGGTTTTTGCATCAATGTTTGTTCCATCCGCTAAAACAGCTTCTGTCTTATGGAACCAAGTGCTTTGTCTTGGATTCAAAACGAGCAAATAAAGTAAGTACCATTAACGTTCGCTCGCATATCAAAGCAATCCATACACCATGCATGCCCCATTGGTAGTGCAAAACGGCAAGACAACACCCTATGACCCCTAAAATGTGTGTTCCTATGCCAACCAAAAACGGAAACAGCCGATCGTCCAATCCCCTCAATACGCTCGTGCCCCAATAGCACATCCCGTACAGCAATTGGAAAACATACAGGTGTTTTGTTCCCAACTGCACCAGATGCTGCAATGTCACTACAGAGCTATAAAACGAAACAATGTATGGGAGCATAGGCACTACAAAGACACCTAATACGATCGAAATGCCCCCAATCATGGTACACCCTGTAAGGGCCACTTTGCGTACCAAAGAACCATTTTGTTCCCCCTGCTGTTGGGCAACTAACATGGCGCTAGACAGGCCCAAGCCAATCGAAAAAACAGTGATTAATTGACAGATATTAAACAATATAGCATGAGCTGCTTGTGCTTCTGTACTTACTCGGCCTATTAAAGAGGCAATAAAAAATAAATAAATGCTTTCGAGGCCAAATTGCAACCCAGTAAGCCAACCAATGTTCCATATTCTTCTAAAATAGCTTTCGGTTGAGTCCAGAAAATTCAGATCCAGCAAATAGCCTTTGGGCTTTAGTACGTATATTACGTACCACATGCCTACCAAAACGGTAAGCAATTCTGAAAGTAAGATGGCAATGCCTACACCATTTAGCTCCAACGTAGGCGTCCCATACCAGCCGTAGAGCAATAAAAAATTTAAAAATAAATTCATAATCATTGTAAAAAAGCTCATTGACAACCCAATTTTGCCAAACGAAAGCCCTTCTAAATACCTGCGTATCGTGTTGTTCATTGCAGAAGGTATGAGTGAAAAAGCTATAATGCGCAAATAAGGATGTGCCAGTGCAGTAATTTCTATATTTTGACTCGTAGGCAACCCATAGTACGAAAACAACAAAAGGGCTAGGCAAAAAAGGCTTGCCAAAAATGCGTTCAATAGCAATCCTTGTTTGAAAATTTGGGTCACTTGGTTGTATTTTCTTCGACGATGCGCCTGTACAATAAGCGGAACCATACTCACAGAAAGACCTGAACTTGCCTTCTTAAATACATTAAACAATGCATTTGCTAAAACCACAGCAGCGGCTTGGCTGGTCCCAATATGACTAGCCATAATGGTATTCATTGCCTCTAAGGCAAGCAGATTCAACGTGCTAAATGCAATTGGATAACTGCGCATTACGTACTCCATAATTAGGGTTCGATCGATGGAAGGAAATCGGGGCGACATACAATACGTCTAGTGGAAAATTATGGTTAGTGAAAAACTATGGTTCGAAAATACTTGTTACTAAAGGCTTACAATCAAAACAATTGAGTTGCATTCGGGTGCATCAACACGCATTACAAACGACACACCCACTTGCCTATCATTAGGTGTACACATGAATGGATTTCGATGAAACATAAAACGATAAAACAAAAATCAAAATATGGAAGGAAAAAGTATAGAGAACGGCCGCAACAACAGTTGAGGGGGCTTTTAAATAAAGCACAGGTAGCCTACCTAAGAGGGAATAATTAAAGTTTATACGTTGGTTGTTGAGTCAAATACGATGCTAAATCGCTACTTAATTCAAAGTTAAAAACTTCTATACGAAGAAACAAATCAAATCTCTCATACATATTTCTGCATAGCTAATTTAGCATAGCTAGTTGACCATTCCATTTTGCCATCAATAATTTGATTTGATAGCGTACCGTAACATTTTGTTTTTCGACGCATTCTAGCTAAAAACTGCCTAAAAAGGCTATTATAGCCCTCTACTGTATAGGTTTCTGCTTTAGGTTGTACGTGTTTTTCAGTAGGAAGAAACAACTTATATGCTTCCCAGTGATCAGTCATTACCTTACCCTGTGCTACTTCTTTGATCTTTTCCCATAAATAAAGACCCTGTTGTATGACTACGTGTTCCTACATCCGCAACTTCATGCTGGCCGAGTATATGCCTATGTGTTTCTAATTTGTGAATCCCGTGCGTATGGTGTAAATTAGGCTTTGTGCGTAAGATTCTATTTTGCTTATACGGCAAGAAGCATACGTATATTTCCAGCCACTTACGTCGTCAGCATCGGTTTGCGTCTCGTTGCTGCAAAAATTTGTATCAGAAATTTATAACATGGCAAATTTTGAAGGGTTGAGCGGTGTATGTGTGCACGACTAAGCCGTTAGAAGCTTATTTTATCTAGTTCGTTAGCAACCATACTGAGGCCAACTATAAAAAAAGAATCGATGCTTGGAAAAGAGAACCCTAGAAAGGTATATATAGAGAGTTACGGTTGCCAAATGAACGTTTCGGATAGCGAAATTGTCTCTGCAATTTTGCAACAACAAGGTTTTGCATTGACCAAACAGTATACAGAAGCAGACCTTGTCTTGATCAATACCTGCGCCATTCGAGAAAAAGCCGAGCAAACCATTCGGAATAGGTTGTTGGTATTCAACCAAGAAAAAATAAAAAATCCAGATTTACTCGTTGGGATTTTGGGATGCATGGCCGAACGCCTCAAAACACAACTCTTGGAAGAAGAAAAGGTCGTTGACTTGGTAGCAGGACCTGATGCATACAGAGACCTCCCCAGACTCATCCGTCAAGTAGATTTGGGACATAAAGCGGTGAATACGTTTTTATCCAAAGACGAAACCTATGCCGATATTGAACCAATTCGCCTGCATTCCAACGGTGTCACGGCCTTTATTTCCATTATGAGGGGCTGCAACAACATGTGTTCTTTTTGCATTGTTCCATTTACCCGCGGGCGCGAACGCAGCAGAGATGCATATTCTATTGTAGACGAGGCTAAAAAATTATTCGATACAGGGTACAAAGAAGTCACTCTTATTGGACAAAATGTAGATTCGTATGCATGGCGTTTGTCCAGCGCCAAGGATACCACGCTTGCTCCAAATGGGGCCATTGCAGTCGATGCAACGGTAAATTTTGCCCACCTACTGGACATGGTTGCCGCTATTGACCCTAGCTTACGGGTCCGTTTTTCCACATCGCATCCAAAAGACATTGTAGACGAGGTCTTGTATACCATGAAAGCGCACAAAAACATTTGCAAACACATTCATTTGCCTGTTCAAAGCGGCAACAGCCGCATCTTAAAGCATATGAACCGTACCTATAATCGAACATGGTATCTAGAACGTGTAGACGCCATTCGACGCATTTTAGGTCCAACGTGCGCACTCTCCTCCGACATGATTGCAGGATTTTGTTCCGAGACAGAAGAAGAACATGCCGACACATTATCCTTGATGGATGTGGTACGGTATCATTTTTCATTTATGTTTTATTATTCTGAACGACCAGGCACATTGGCTGCCCGAAAATATCCAGACGATGTGCCACTGGAAGTAAAAAAACACAGATTGAATCAGATTATTGCCAAACAAAGAGCACATACGCTGGTACACCACCAACGGGCAATAGGACAGGAACAAACTGTATTAATTGAAAAACAGTCAAAAAAATCAGAAGACTTTTTTCAAGGCCGAAACGAGCAAAACCAAATTGTGGTATTTCCAAAAGGATTTCATAAAATAGGAACCTATGCAACGGTACGCATTACCGATTGCAATGCGGCTACCCTGTTTGGCACCGCTTGTGGCTAACACATTCAATATATTTTAATACTACGGTTGTGGTTTCCATGAAAGAAGACCTTCAATACATCAAACAGCGCTTTCATATTGTTGGCAATGCCCCTGCCTTAAATCAGTCTATTGCAATAGCCATGCAAGTAGCACCTACCGATCTGTCTGTTTTAATTACAGGAGAAAGCGGTACAGGAAAAGAATCGTTCTCAAAACTGATTCATGCCCTAAGCGTCTATCGTCACGGAAATTTTATAGCTGTAAATTGTGGAGCAATCCCAGAAGGAACCATTGATTCGGAACTATTTGGACATGAAAAGGGTTCGTTTACAGGGGCATTAGAAAGCAGGAAAGGTTATTTTGAAGCAGCCAATAAAGGCACTCTTTTTTTGGATGAAATTGGAGAAATGCCCCTAGGTACCCAAAAAAGATTGTTGCGCATATTGGAATATGGAGAGTATGTAAAAGTAGGATCTTCTACCGTAGAAAAGACCAACGTACGCATTGTAGCTGCTACGCATGTAAATTTGTTTCAAGCTGCCAAAGAAGGAAAATTTCGAGAAGATTTGTACTATAGATTGAGCACTGTTCCAATTATCATACCTCCTTTGCGCGAAAGAGGTCTAGATAGTATCATATTATTTCATAAATTTGCTAGTGATTTTGCAACTAAATACCAAATTAAACCGGTAGAATTAACGCCCGAAGCTAAAGAAATGTTGGTAGCGTATGCCTTTCCCGGAAACATTCGACAACTGAAAAATGTGGTGGAACAAATTTCGCTGCTAGCGGATACGACTACTATAACCCCCGAGATACTCGGCATGTATTTACCAAAAGAACCCAATCATATGCTTCCAACGCTGTACAAAAAAGGGGAAGACCAAGGGTCACTCGACAAAGAATTCTTGTACACCCTGCTGCTGGATATGAGAAGAGACGTAACAGAACTAAAGAAATGTATTTTCGATTTTATACGTTCTGGCACTGCCAACCACTCGGTTATCCAAGAAACGCATCCTTTGCTTGATGTGCATCTGCCTGCAAAAGAACCGCTACACTTTCTAGAAGTCGATCAAGCGTTTCCGAACGCAAAGACAGATTGCATAGAAGCATTGGCGAACGAATCATCTGAAAACCTTTCTATTGAAGCCAAAGAACGCGAACTCATTCGAAAATCTTTACAAAAAAACCGAGGAAACCGCAAAAATGCAGCTGATGCGCTTGGTATATCGGAACGCACACTCTATCGAAAAATTAAACAATATGATATTGAAGAAAATCCTACTAAAAAGTAAACTACTCGGCTGTATATTTGGTCTCTTTTTCACGCAATCCTGTGGGCTATTTAGTTTCTCAGGAGCTGCACTCCCCTCTGAGATACAGACCTTTTCTATACAAGAATTTCATACAGAAGTTTCAGATGGCCCACTAGATCTGACACAACAACTGACCGAAGCACTTGCTAAAAAAATAACCCAGATGACGACGTTAACCCACATAGAAAGAGAAGGTCATATACAATACGAAGGAGTGGTTAAATCTTTTGAATACAAAACTACCTTTTGTACAGACAACAAGGAAGGAGAAGCGCAAAAAGAAGTACGGCGATTGACCATAACGGTAGAAGTCTCGTATTTGAATCCGTTAGAGGAAGAAAATGCTTTTAAAAAGAAGCTATTTTCGGCGAGCAAAGACATGCTTTCCGAAGAAAATCCGTTAGACAGAGAACAAGGTCTGGTAGATGAAATCATTAAAGAACTTGTAGATGCTATTTGCAGCAAGTCCATAGATAATTGGTAACAGTTGAATTGTTTCTAGCGTGCACGTCCAAAAGCTATTAAAATTATTGGAGCAACCTACTACGCTTTTGCCGAAAGACATCCCTATGCTTGAAGCACTTGTAAAAGAATATCCCTATTTTTATCTAGGATATGCGTTGCTGGCAAAAGCATATGCCCAGGAGCAAGGCATAGGAAGAGATGCTGTACAACAGGCAGCTGCCTATGCACCAGATGGCGCTTATTTTCGAAAGTGGTTGGAAAATGAGTGTAGTTCCTTACCGGTTTTCAAGAAACACACAACAAAATCGGCGCAAGAAGACCCATTGGCCAACAATTATTTGGAGCGTATTGTCAAAAGGTCTGCTAAAAAAAGTACAAATGAAAAAACCATTCAGCAGTTTGCGGTTATTGACACCATTTTAGAAGAAAATCTGCAATTTGACCCGCTTATAGACCGTTTGCCTTTGAAAGAAGAAGCTGTCGTAGACCTTGCGGAGTCAAAAACCACGTTAGACGGCCGATTTGCAACAGAGACCTTAGCCGATATCATGGTGAAGCAAAAAAAATACAAACGGGCCATTGAGATTTATACCCGCTTAATGGGCAAATTTCCTGAGAAAAAATCATATTTTTCAAGTATAATTGAAAACTTAACACATCAACTGTAACGTATGGCTGTATTCACCTTTTTTTCCGTACTCATTGCCATTGTGTCTGTTTTATTGGTCGGCACAATCTTATTACAAGAACCAAAAGAATCAATCGCAACCTATGGAGGAAGCACCGCACCTGTGCAACGCATAGGCATCAATCCCAAAACTGACTTTTTAGAAAAAACAACTTGGGTATTGGTTGGACTGCTGCTTGCCTTGACCTTACTCACAGGGCTTTTCTCAAGAGGTGTGCCATCGTCCAGCGCATTGACAAGCCCCAACTTGATCCAATTGGACAAAGAACAAAGTGAACACAATCAAGTTGATCCGAATACTATAGAAACAGCAAAAGAAAGCGCCACTACAGAAGCGGCTTCAGACACGGCAGATCTTAAGTCGCCTATTGAAAATGAAAATAAATAAAAAATCATACAGCGCTTGATTTTTTTGTACCTTTGTATCAAGACAAAAGTACAAAAAATGAAGCACTGATTGAAAAAAGAGGGCATTTGGCAAAGAGTAGAAAAGAAGAGAAGGCGCGAGTTGACAGTACGGGCTATATGGGGAAATCCGGCAGCTTGAACCCGATAAAGTATATATTTTATAAGCACTTTACCTTACCATTAGGATGATAAAAGAGTTTGGATCGTATTTACTTTTTTTGCGTGCTATGTTTGGAAATCCTGTTCCCTGGCGCATGTTTTGGGCTCGGGTTTCTAGGGAATGTTTGCAAGTAGGCATTGATTCGTTGTTTATCGTTTGCATTATTTCTGTCTTTATAGGAGGAGCTACTTGCATTCAATTGGCTTCTCAGCTTAAAAGTCCTTTTATTGGAAAGGATTTTATAGGACTTGCTGTACGCAATATGACGGTTTCTGAATTGGCACCAACGGTCATTGGTATTGTGTTTACTGGAAAAATAGGTTCTAGCATGGCAAGTGAGTTGGGTTCCATGCGCATCAGCGAACAAATCGATGCCTTGGAAATCATGGGCGTCAATGCACATAATTACTTGGTTTTTCCTAAGATTATTGCGACGGTATGCATGTATCCCCTTTTGGTTGTAATAGCCATGTTTCTTTCCATTTACGGTGGGTTTTTATCTTGTAAGTTTCTGACTTCCATTTCTCCCCAATTGTATGTAAGTGGTTTACGGAGTGCTTTTGATTTTTATGACATACAGGTGGCCCTTTATAAGGCATTGGTGTATGGATTTCTTATTGCTTCCATTGCTTGTTACAAGGGGTTTCATACAAGAGGCGGTGCGTTGGATGTAGGACAATCCAGCACCGATGCGGTTACCAATAGTTGCATCGCTTTGCTGGTAGCAGATCTGTTTTTGGTATACGTATTATTTAGTCACCGCATCTAATCTTGTTTCCCATTTCTTTTGTATGATTGCGTTCCATGCTATTTCCAAATCTTTTCAAAATAAAGTCGTTTTAGACCAAGTTAGTAGTGTTTTTGAAACCGGAAAAATTAGTTTGGTCATTGGTTCAAGTGGAACCGGTAAAAGTTTGTTGCTAAAATGCCTATTGGGGTTGGTCATGCCCGATCACGGGAATGTATTGTTTGATGGGCGGGATTTATTGCATGGAAACAAATTGATTCGAACAGAAATCCGTAAGGAGGTAGGCATGCTCTTTCAAGGTGGGGCTTTGTTTGATTCTAAAAATATAGAAGAAAATGTTCGTTTTCCCTTAGATGTGCTCACCACGATGAGCCCAATAGAAAAAGGCAATCGGGTAAACCAATGCCTGGAACAGGTAGGACTTCCAGAAGTACACAAAAAAATGCCCAACGAGTTGAGTGGTGGCATGAAAAAGCGGGCGGCCATTGCTCGAGCGATTGTCACTCGGCCCAAATACCTTTTTTGCGACGAACCCAATTCGGGATTGGACCCGCAAACAGCGCTCAAAATCGATGAATTGATCGCAAAGATCACGTACGATTCCCAAACGACTACTGTAATAGTGACGCACGATATGAATACGATTTTATCGCTGGGTGACTTTATTTTATTCTTACAACAAGGTCAAAAAGCATGGGAAGGAAGCTCTCAAACCATTTTAAAAACCGATGACCCTGCATTGCAAGACTTTTTATTTGTAGGTAAATTTAAAGAATTATTGATGCGGTAAAGGCGGTCATGAAAGTATGCTATACTTTGATGGTATCGGTGTGACACACTTTTCACTCGTTTTGTGATGCGTTTGACTAGGGAATATTTCTTGCAACCAACGCTTCAGCTAGCGCAAGATTTGTTGGGAAAGGCATTGGTATTTCAACACCACGAGGGGTTGATTACCGAAACGGAAGCCTATATAGGACATGGTGATCCAGCTTGTCACGGGGCACGCGGCAAAACGCCTCGCAATGCTGCGTTGTTTGGTCCTCCTGGGCATACGTATGTGTACTTCATTTATGGCATGTATTTTTGTCTCAATGTGGTAACCGAAGCAGTAGGCATTCCTGCCGGTGTGCTTATTAGAGGTGTTCGCCTGTTTTATCCCGAACCAAAAAATATAAAAGGACCTGGGAGTCTTTGCAAGCAGCTTGGCATTACCAGGGTGCACAATGGCATCGACCTTACCACGCAGGATGATTTTTATCTAAAATGTCAGCGGTATGCCCCAGATTATGTGGCCACTCCCCGCATTGGCATTAAGGTAGGAACTGAAAAATTCTGGAGGTTTGTATGTACCGTACGTTGAAGGTCCTACAGCATGGAAAAAGAAGGACAAATCAGCGTTTGATTTTTGGTACTCTTGTATCAAGACAAAAATACGAAGCAAGAAGGACCGGTGTCGTAGGGACATAATCCCGCAACTGCATTCCGATCGAGTATATATAACATGCCTATGTTGCAGTTTTCTGTGCGGAAATGGCTAAAATTGGACAAATACAACCTGCAATAACCATGCCCATGCACAGTTTTTCTATGCTTTCTCCTACTGCTTTCTTGCTGATTTGGAAAATAGAAGAGTCCGTAGAAGAGCTATTGGCACAGCTTGATCCATTATTTGCACAGGAGGTGCACATGGCTTCTATAATGGCTTTAGAACGCATGCGCCAATCCGTAGCTGTACGATTGGCATTGGAACAACTATTAAAGCACCTTGGTGTACCGTTGTCTCCCTTAGCCAGACAGGTTAGGGGTAGACCCATACTGACTGGTAGTCCGAATTTACACCTTAGTTTTTCACACACTTCTTATGCAGCTGCAGTTGCCGTATCTACAGCTTTTCCCATAGGAATTGACATAGAACAGATCCAACCCAAACTGGGTCGTGTACAAGAAAGGGTTTTGATGCCCCAAGAGCGCAAGCATGCCCAAGGTTCTTTGGAAAGACTATCCATTTACTGGTGTGCAAAGGAGGCTTTGTATAAATGTCTAGGTGGACCATCGCATTACACATGGCAACAGAGTTGCTTAGATGCGTTTGAACTGCGACTAGAGGGAACGGTTGTAATGCATTGGGAATGCCAAACGTATGAAATTCATTACCAGAAGTTAACAGATCTCCTAGGCATAGGCCCTCATATGCGGGTGTATGTTGAGGATACGACTGATGTTGGTGCCAATTGATCCTCAATAATTGAACATTATTACATGGCATAATAGTACATTTGCATGTAAAAATTTTCCTGATTGATAGATTAATAAATTTTTATAATCTCGAACGCAAGTTGGATTAGGATGGTGTTTTTTGTTGCATATGCAAAATTTGGTAGATCATGGCATGGAGTTGTGTGCCTGCTTCCTGAAATAAAGGACACATGCTTCCATCTGTGCTGTGTTCGATTTTGATTGGATTTGTTGGGTAATTAGGATTAAAGTGCTCCATGAATTTATCTTGTGGGTAACAAAAGTGTTCCAAGAATAGGGGTATGTGTGGCAATTGTATGTAGGACTCTATGGCAATTGCAACCAATTGGCAAACCACGGAAGTTCCCTTGGGGAGAATTTGTGTTAACATACTTTCTAACGCAGAGGGAAACATATTTTTATAGGTGGGCAGAATGCATACAAGCAGTCCTGAATTTAAAAAAGTAGTTTCTAGGCGTTTTTCTTTTTTAACTTTTGAAGTACAATAACTTGGAATCAGCCTTTCTAACTTGATTAACTGTACACGACACCCCATTGCAGTTAGCGCACCAGCACACCATACACTAAAATTTTCTGGAAAGTTGCTACCAAATTGAGCAGTTGTTAAGATCCGTATTTTTTTTGAATGCATAGAAATAGAAAAAAAATGTTTTGGTGGTTTTTCTTTTCCATACGCGGTTGTATTGCCCAAATATGGTTTATTTTTAATAAAAAACAAATGTATTTTCTAAATAAGCTGTAAAAGAGTTATAAATAGATAAAGGGAAGTTCAAATTGAGCGCAGTCTTTTCAATCTCGAACAGGACATCCTTGCACAAACTCCTGATTTTGCTTAAAATTGTCAATTGTACCATTTTTTTCTTTCACAGGTTTCCCAACACACTTTACTGATACGTATGAGAAAAATTGCATTGCATGTACAAATACTTATGGGTATTGTTGCTGGGTTGCTTTTTACGTTTGTGTACATCAAACAAGCTTGGCCCATTGCTTTTGTACTGGATTACATCAAGCCTTTTGGCACGTTATTTTTGAACAGTCTTAAAATGGTGGCCATTCCCCTTGTATTTTCCTCTCTGCTTGTGTTTAGTCTCATAGAATAATGGTATATTTATTTTTCAAATGAATCAAGCACAATACAGACAACAACTATGGGACAACTATTACATTCACGGGCCA